>JAZRCL010000072.1:0-5958 GCA_045659745.1 Eubacteriales bacterium | reverse complement strand
TATTGGTCTTGTAATATTCTCCGTTCTCCGTTTCTATTTTCGTGTATTTGTCTATATATATTGCTGACTTTGTCCGTATCGTAAAATTTCTTCCTGTATAGTAAACTTCAAATCTCTCACTGTCATCACACGGACGCATTTCATCCTCATCCCAAAAACGCTCGATTGTTATACTCGTTATCTCTCTATCAGGAAACAATTCATTATATATTTCATTTTCCATAACCTTTTTGGCAAGCTCAACATCACCTCCAAAAAGAATATCAATTATAACCGATCCTCCACAGTCTGCTTCATTTAGCACCTCCGAAAAATCATCTATTGCCTCGGAGACAGTAATATCTTTCTTTTGTACCATCGGGCCAATATATTCAACCGCCGAAGCCTTTTTATCCAATTGGTCACAAGAAACCAATAAAAACACCAGAACTGCGGTTATAACCAAAGATAGTATTCGTTTCATTTTTTTCATTACTATACTCCCTTCATAGAAATTCATGCGTCTGAGGTACCTATAAACAAGAAATACTGCCCCTCTACTATATTACTCGCTAAAAATTCAGTTTGGTTACAGAAATACAAAAACGCATAGGTATGGCAGACCCGCCAACCTATGCGTAAATTACCTTTTGTCAATAAACTCGGCAACGGCTGTTGTCGGGAAATATTGTTCTTAATTTATTTTACCATATTTTTACATCAAATGTGTGAACTATGTGTAAATCCAAGTAATTTTGGGGAGTTCTCAAGCATTATCGGATTTTTGTTATTCGCCCTTAATCTTCTTCCAATATTCCTCTGCCGCGCGCTCGGTTTTATTCTCACCGTAGCGGTAGTATTTTTTGCCCTTTACGTCGCTGGGCAGATACTGCTGCTTGACGTAATGATTGGGGTAATCGTGAGGGTATTTATAGCCCTTAAAGAGCGGGCTTTGAAGCTGAATGGGCGGCTCAAGTCCAAGCCCTGCCTTGACATCCTCATCTGCCGCCGCGAGCGCCATATACGCGGAGTTGGATTTGGGCGCGGTGGCGAGCATTAAGGCCGCATGTATGAGCGGAAGTCTTGCCTCGGGCATACCAAGCTCGCGAGCCGAATCACAGCAAGCCTTGACTATCGCGGGTGCGATGGGATATGCAAGTCCTATGTCCTCGCTAGCTATGACCTGAAGTCTGCGGCACAGAGATATAATATCTCCCTGCTCAAGCATTTTCGCGACGTAAAACGCGGTCGCGTCAGGGTCAGAGCCGCGGATAGACTTTTGCAGACATCCAAGCATATCGTAGTGGGTATCGTCATTGAAGTTGCCAACACCTGCGGAAAACTGCTTTGCGGAATCAACCGTTATTATATCGTCCGACGCAAAATACGCGTTCTCAAAGAGTCCTATTGAGCGGCGCACGTCTCCCCTTGCCGCCTTGGAAATAAACTCAAGCGCGTCGGGGGCGACTGTTTTTTGCGTGTTGTTCTCGGTATTAAGATAATCAAGCGCGCGCAAGAGCATTTTTGCTATTTCCGTATGCTCAACGGGCTTGAATTCAAAAAGCGACGAGCGGGATATGACCGCGTTATAGACGTAAAAATGCGGGTTTTCCGTGGTGGATGCTATAAGCGTCACGCGTCCATCCTCGATATATTCAAGCAACGCCTGCTGCTGCTTGCGGTTGAAATACTGTATCTCGTCTATGTAAAGAAGTATTCCCGACGCGCCAAAGATATTTGACGAGGAATTAAGTACCTCTTTTACGTCCGAAAGGCTTGCGCTGGTTGCGTTGAAGCGGTGGAACGCCATTCCTGACATTTTCGCGATAACTCCCGCGGCGGTGGTCTTTCCCGTGCCGGGGGGGCCGTAGAATATCATATTGGTTATTCTGCCGCCCGCAAGCATTCTTCGGATTATTCCTTTTTCACCGAAAAGGTGGGATTGACCCACTATTTCGTCCATATTCTGCGGTCTTAAAATATCCGCAAGCTGTGCATTTCTCATTTGAATTTATTTCTCCAAGCAGTTTTTATACATTTGAGTTGAGAGGTATCGCTCACCCGTATCGGGAAGCAGTACCACTATTTTTTTGCCCTTGTTTTCTTCTCGCAGGGCGATTTTTTTCGCCGCAGAAAGTGCCGCGCCCGAGGATATGCCAACGAGTATTCCTTCCGTTAGAGCAAGGCTTCTGCCCTCGGCATATGCCTCGTCCTCACTGACGGTTATAATCTCGTCACAGACGTTTATATCAAGATTCTTGGGCAAGAACCCTGCGCCAATACCCTGAAGCCCGTGCGAACCTAAAATTCCCTTTGTAAGATAAGGGGAATTTGTTGGTTCAACACCGACTATTTTTATATTGGGGTTCTGCTCCTTGAGATATTTTCCCGTGCCGCTGATAGTGCCTCCCGTGCCGATGCCGCAGACGAAAATATCAAGTTCTCCGTTTGTGTCCTGCCATATTTCAATGCCCGTGGTTTCGTAGTGCGCGCGAGGGTTATCGGGGTTATCAAACTGCCCCATTACCACTCCGCCGTCTATCTCTTGGGCGAGCTTATTTGCCTTATCTATCGCGCCTGTCATACCCAAAGCGCCGTCCGTCAGCACAAGCTCAGCTCCGTAAGCTCCCATAAGCAGTTGTCTTTCTACTGACATATTATCGGGCATAACTATTATAACTCTGTATCCGCGTGACACGCCGATGGCAGAGAGACCAATTCCCGTGTTTCCCGAGGTGGGCTCTATTATAGTCGAGCCGACTTTAAGTATTCCTTCTCGCTCCGCGCCCTCTATCATATAAAGCGCCGCTCTGTCCTTGACCGAGCCTGCGGGATTGAAGCACTCGAGCTTTGCATATATGGTGGTGTCAAGAGAGTTTTTATTGCAATAATTTGAAATTTCAAACAGAGGTGTGTTTCCAACAAGCTCAGAAACTGACTTATAAATCACCACATTCCACCTCCAAAAATTACTGTTTTTATTATATCACACGCAAATTATACTGTCAACACAATTTTGTCGAATAACGTCTGCGCCTATTGACTGCAATTAAATTTTGTGATATACTATATTATGTATAATTATGAGAAAGTAGGAATTTTCTATGTCACAAAACGCAATAAAGCGTACGCATCTTATATACGGCATTTGCTTGTCCGTATTGATAGTTGTCGCGGCGTTAAGTATAATTTTGTCGTGCTATGCCATATATGATGGCGGCGACGGAAAGTTTTCGCGCGAGATCGTGTCGGAACAATTTTCAAAAATCGCAGTTTTGGTATACCTCTGCGTAGCAGGTATTGTCGGAGGTGTTATTTTGTCAATTTGCCTCCCCATCCAGAAGGAGTCTGCTGGCAAGGAAAATATCAAGAGCCTCAAGGCTCATCCTAACTTCTTTATGACTCGCGAGAGACTTGCGCAGAAAGTGTCCCTTGATACCTGTGAACCCGAGCTTGCAAAAAAAATAAAAACTGAGCGAGCAAAAAGAGTAATATTCGCTTGTGTCTGCGCTGTCATTTGCGCTATTGCCGCAATTCCCCTCCTTTTGCATATATGTGACCCTCAAAGCTATGACAAATACCTTATAAATCAAAGCATTATTCCCGCAGTAATATTTACTTTTATCTGGTGTATTTTTTCTTTGATATTCTGTCTTATACTGAGCATAATTACCCGTATCAGTCAAAAGGCTGAAATAGCTTATCTTAAAGATGCTATTTCTCTTGGAGCAACTGCTTTCCAAAAGAGCGATGATCCTACTAAAATAAGGAAAGAGACTGTAATTATGTGGAGCGTGCGAGGTGTTATTCTCGCGCTCGCAATAGTATTTATCGTCGTGGGTATTTTTAACGGCGGTATGGCTGACGTTCTTGGAAAGGCTATACGACTCTGCACAGAGTGTATAGGACTAGGTTGACATTATGGGTAAGATAAAAAATTGGTTTATAGCTCACAAGCCCTCAAAGCGCAGAATTATTCAGCTCTACGCGGCACTTCTTTTCAACGCCAACATAAAGGGCTTTATCAAGGGCAGCATTTACACGGGCCCACTCAAAAACATCTGCACTCCCGGTCTTAACTGTTATTCCTGCCCCGGAGCGTCGGGCGCTTGCCCTCTCGGCGCGCTTCAGAACTCACTCGCAAGCTCAAACAAGCGACTTCCCTACTATATGTTCGGAATTATTGTGCTTTACGGAATCATATTTGGCCGTTGGATCTGCTCGTTCTTGTGTCCGTTTGGACTCATTCAGGAGCTTTTACATAAAATCAAAACTCCAAAACTCAAGAAAAACCGCTTTACGAGAATACTCTCGTACTTAAAATACGTAATCCTCGTTGTATTCGTGTTCATCTTCCCCTTGATGTATATGCTCAAGAGCGTACCGCTCCCGGGATTTTGCAAATATATCTGCCCCGCGGGAACACTTGAGGGCGCGATGGGATTGCTTGCTAACAAAGTAAATTCAAGCTGGTTCTCTATGCTTGGCCCGCTCTTTACGTGGAAATTCATTCTTCTTGTAAGTTTTGTGACGGGCGCGATATTTATTTTCAGATTTTTCTGCCGTTTCTTCTGCCCATTGGGCGCGTTATACGGCTTGTTCAACAAGATTTCTTTCTTTGGTGTGAAGCTTGATAAGCCAAAATGTACCAACTGTAATATTTGTGTGAGCAAGTGTAAGATGGACATTCATCACGTCGGTGACCAGGAATGTATAAGCTGCGGCGAGTGCATTGACTCCTGCCCCACTGGCGCAATATCCTGGAAGGGCTCAAAGATATTCCTCCACGCAAATCAGATTGATATTGACGATAATGCAACTCCTATCGGCACTCCCGAGCATGATGCTCTCGTGTCTAAAAAGAAAGCAAAAATTGCCAAGCGCAACAAGGCTATAAAGATAGGTGTGATTTCCGCTATGGCAGCACTCCTTATCGGCGCGCTTCTCTACTACAACGTATTCTACGACGACGGAAGTAAAACAACTCCTCCCGTAGAGAATCCCACTGAAACTCCCACAGAGTCTATTATTCCCGACACACACGGTCTTGGCATGACGCTTGATCTCTCCACAAACACGTATATCGTGACAGGTATAGGTGACGTCACAGACACAGAGATAGCTATTCCCTCCGAATTTGAAGGAATTTCTGTCACGGGTATAGGTGCAGAAGCATTCAAGGATTGCACAACTCTTACCGCAGTGACTATCCCCGACAGCATCACATTTATAGGCGAAAATGCTTTTGCAGGTTGTGATAACATTGTTATCAACTGCAGAATACTCAAGGCAGATAAACCTTCCGGCTGGGCTGAAAATTGGTGCTCGGATAAGGCAACTGTGACTTGGTTGCTCCCGCCTGTTGGAAATACAGTTGGAAGTCTTTGTCCTACAATGACGCTTGACACGTACACGGGCGAGACCTTCAGTATTGAGCAGACCAAAGGCAAAATCACTGTTATAAACTTCTGGGGCGATTGGTGCGGCGGTTGTATTGCTGAACTTCCTTACTTTGATAGAATAGCAACCGAGTATGAAGATACAGTCACAGTAGTTGCTATACATTCAGCATATGAGCAAGATCCAGGTGGCGGTTTAACCTATATTAACAATAATTTTCCTAATACAAAGATGATAATTCCACAAGATACGCCTAACGACGATTATTACAAGACACTAGGCGGCAGAGGGGCTTATCCTATGACTGTGATAATTGATGCGGACGGCATTATCATCTTCGCAATTCAGGATGCTGTTGAATATGACGATCTAAAAACCGTTATTGATTCCGCTCTCTCTGACTAATAAAAACCCCTTGTGTTCGTTTGAACACAAGGGGTTTTTTGTTTTATGCCACAGTGGGAGAAAGAGTTATTTCCGCACTCGAATTGTTTATAATCGTAAAGAAGTTAGGCTCACTATACTCTATCGATCCTGCCTGAGCAGCGAATTTTACAGTAATTACACCGAGGCTATTTG
>JAZRCL010000071.1:0-24088 GCA_045659745.1 Eubacteriales bacterium | reverse complement strand
CCCGAGGTGTTTTTGTAGGCGTGGACTATGCAGTTTGTCACCGCCTCGGAGACGGCACATTTTATGTCCGCTATCTCAAGCGCGGCGGGGTCAAGCGAGGCGCAAAAAGCCGCGACGGCAGCTCTTGCCATTCCTTCATTTACAGAAATGGCGGGGAGCTTTATCTGCATTTTATTTATAACTGATCCCGAAAATTTTTTCTTCCTCATTTTCTGGCTTTCCTTTCCTTGATGATCATTTGTTTTCCTGCTTGCTTTGCGCGCTCTGTGATTTCTGTGCGCTCACGCGTCTTCCCTTGACTTTGGGCGCGGAACGTGTGGGTATGGTCCTTGTATGCTGGATTTTTACAACTCTTTCCATTCCTGCAAGCGACAGTATTCTCTCAATAGCGGGATTGGGGTCGGATACTATAACATCGCCGCCAAGCTCATTCATTACGGAATATCTGCCCATAATAAGCCCAAGCCCCGACGAGTCCATAAAATTCACCGCCGACATATCCAAAATCAGTCCCCTCGGTTTTTTTGCATATATTTCGCTATCTATAGCCGCGCGAATTGAGCTCGCGCTGTGGTGGTCTATCTCTCCGCGCAGCTTTATTTTCAAATAACAGCCCATATATTCGCTGTCATATCCCGGCTTTCTGTCCTTTGCCGCACTCATTTTTCTATGCTCTCCTCTCTTGATATGAGATATTTTTTGCTTTTATACCATTCTACCATACGAAATTTGAGAAATTTGTCACTATGCGTTGTCGAATAAAATTTTTACGCGCGACATTCAAGCAAAAAAACACCTGCCGCTGTGGCAGGTGTTTTTATAATAAAAAAAGCAAGGGGAGACAAAAGTCTCCCCTTATGTATTAGTGAAAATTATTTTGCTACAATCTTCTGTGCTACGTTCATAGGAACGGTCTCGTATCCTGTCACCTCGTAGTCAAAGTAGCCTCTACCCTGAGTCATAGCGCGGAGAACTGTGGGATAGTCTGCAATCTCTGCCTTGGGAACCATAGCGTGAACTACAGTATAACCCATTCTATCCTCAACCGCATCCATACCCATAACTGCGCCACGGCGCTTGTTAAGGTCACCCATTACGTCACCAACGAGAGACTCGGGAACTGTGACGTCAAGATTTCCAACAGGCTCAAGAAGCACGGGGCCTGCCTGCTCAAGACACTTCTTGTATGCAAGAGAAGCCGCGGTCTTAAACGAAAGCTCGTCGGAGTCAACGTCGTGGTAAGAACCGTCGTGGAGGTCAGCTGCAAGTCTGGTCATAGGATAGCCGTAAGCACCCTTGAGCATTGCGTCCTGAAGTCCCTTTTCAACTGCGGGGTTAAAGTTCTTGGGAACTGCGCCGCCGACAACGGATACTGTAAAGGTGAGTCCTTCTTCCTCGGAGGGAGAGAACTTAATCCAAACGTGACCGTACTGACCGGAACCACCGTTCTGCTTCTTATGCTTACCTTCAACGTCAACAGTCTTTGTGATCTTTTCTCTATAAGGAATTGCGGGAATATCATATCTGATATTAACACCGAAACGGTTCTTGAGGTTAGCCGCAAGAATAGTCAGGTGCATATCGCCCATAGCATAGATGAGCTGCTGCTTTGTTTCGGGGTTATTTTCATACTTGAGGGTCATATCCTCCTCGGTCATACGAGCGATAGCCTGGGAGATCTTGCTCTCGTCCTTGGCTGTGAGAGGATACATAGCTCTGCAATAGTAAGGAGTCGAATACTTAACTGCGGTATAGGAAATGCTTCCGGATGCAGAAAGAGTATCGTTTGTGTTGGTGTCGGAGAGCTTGGATATCATACCGATATCACCGCACGCAAGCTCGTCAACCTCAACCTGCTTATTACCCTTCATTATGTAGATGTGAGCCAGTCTTTCCTCGGAGCCGCTTCTGGAGTTCTTGAGAACTGCATCCTTCTTTACCGCTCCACTCATTACCTTGAAGAAAGACATCTTTCCTACGAACGGGTCAGCAACAGTCTTGAACACGAAGAGTGAGGGCTCGCCGTCAACATTGATGTCAACGTCACCGTCAACTGTCTTTTCAACCTTCTTTGCGGTGTGTCTGGGGAAGGAAGCAGCGATAGAATCCATCATCGCGATAACGCCCCAAAGCCTTGTAGCCGAGCCACAGTAAACGGGAGTGATAGAGCCGTCAATAATACCCTGGTGAAGACCGTCAACGCACTCCTCCTTTGTGAAGGGCTCGCCATCAAAGAACTTCATCATAAGCTCCTCGCTGGTACCTGCAACTGCCTCCCAAAGAACGTCCTTATATCTCTCAGCTGCCGCCTCAAGCTCGGGAGTAGTGTCTGTGGGAATTCTCTTTCCGGAGTCATCGTATATGTAAGACTGCATGTCAAGCAGGTCTATCATTGTAATATCCTTACCGTTCTTACCTACGGGGATAAATACGGGGCAGAGGGATTTACCAAATTTTTCGCGAAGCTGATCGAAGGTTGCGTTAAAGTGAGCATCGAGAAGGTCACACTTGTTGATAAAGAACGCCTTGGGAACTCCTGCCTCGGTAGCCTTATCCCATGCAAGCTCCGTACCTACTTCCATACCCGCCTTACCGTCAACGCAGATAACTACGCTGTCCGCAACGCGAACGCCCTGCTTAACCTCGCCCTCAAAGTCGAGATAACCGGGAGTATCTATAACATTTATCTTAACGTCCTTCCAAAAAGCATGCGCAAGAGATGCGGAAAGCGAGAACTTTCTTGTCTGCTCCTCAGAGTCGTAGTCGCATACGGTATTACCGTTCGGAACGCTTCCAAGTCTGTCAGTACCGCCGGAAACGAAAAGCATAGCCTCGGCAAGAGATGTCTTACCAGAGTCGCCGTGACCTGCCAGAGCGATATTTCTGATCTGTTTTGTGTTGTAGGTTGCCATAGGAGTTTTCCTTTATCACGCAAAGCCGTGATTACCTTTCTATAATAAATAAATTTGAATACCTAAAATACAAACGGTATATATAAATTATACAGTATTTCATGTAAAAAATCAACATTTTTTGTGGACTTTTTTTGATTGGATATGTAGAACTTGTCCTCTTAATTTTGTATATTTCTAACAATTTAACACGCAAAAACCCTTTATTTGTATAATTTTTTCCGGATTGCGCATACTAAAAACAAATAAAGTAAAGGAGTGATGCGTGAAGATTAACTTCTTTTAATTCCAACAATTAAATTGTTTCACGCGCGAATTTTGCCCGAGCGGCAAAATTCATCAAAATTTATTTATGCCGCCATCGGCGGCGGAATGGAGAATAAAAAATGGACCCGAAGAAAACCGAAAAAGAAAAGATGACCGAGACGCAACGCAGACGAAGAATTGATATAGAAAGAGAGCTTGGAGTTCCGGACCCTCCCGTGCCCAACCGAGCGCACACTGAGTTGTCAGCAAAAGACTATCCTATCGCAGAATCGCGCGCTCTGAACATTGACGAAAATGCGCTTCACGAATACGCAGAAAGATATAAAAATCGCATGAACGACTCCAATCGTCGCTTTGAAAAAGAATAAAAAAAGTGTACGCGCAAGCGTACACTTTTTTATAAATATCTGTATTTTTTCCTTTTCACCATAAGGAAAATCGCCGTCACTATAACCGCCATGAGTTCTGCGATAATAATAGACGCCCAGATGCCGTCCAACTCCCATATCAGCGGCAGAATTATTACCGCGGCGGTCTGGAAAATGAGCGTTCTCAAAAAGGATATTATCGCGGACGTAAGACCGTCGTTGAGTGCGGTAAAGAATGACGAGCCGAATATCGCAAAGCCCGCAAACAAGAAAGAAAACGAGAATATACGGAAGCCTCGGAGCGTCATTTGGAGCAGATACGGGTTGTCTGCAACGAACAGCTTTGACAGCGGCAGAGCCAACAGCTCTCCTGCCAAGAGCATCGCAACCGAGCTTATCGACAAAAGCAAAATACTTTTCTTCAAAAGGCTTTTGAGCTCGTCTGTGTTCCCCGCTCCGTAATGATAGCTTATAACGGGCGCGACACCCACGACGTAGCCGATAAATATAGCAATAAAGGCAAAATTGACGTACATCAAAACGCCATACGCCGCAACTCCATCCTGTCCCGCGTAGCTCATAAGCTGAACGTTATAAAGCATTCCAACGAGCGACATTGAGATATTGCTCATAAGCTCGGACGAGCCGTTCGTGCAGGTCTTGAGCAGCGCTTTGCCGTCAAATTTCGCCTTGCCAAGTCGCAAAAGGCTTGTATTTGGTCTGAAAAAGTAGACAAGCGGAATTATACCGCCGACAAGCTGACTTATCGCCGTCGCTGCCGCCGCGCCGACAAGTCCCCAAGGGAGCAGCCCGACGAGCAACGCGTCAAGCACCATATTCGTAATGCCAGACGCGAGCGTGGCGTAAAGTCCAAGCTTTGGCTTTTCTGCCATTACGAAAAACGTCTGGAATTCCATCTGAAGCATAAACGCGGGGAGTGCGAGAAGTATTATGCGCCCGTAAATGACGCAGTCCTCAAGCATCTTCCCTTCCGCGCCCATAAGCATTGCCACAGGGCGAACAAATATTATTCCAAGCACCGATAAGACCACGCCAAGCGCAATAGATACGTAAACCACAAGTGAGAAAAGACTTTTTGCCCTTTTCATATCCCCCTCACCCATGGTTTTGGATATGAGCGCCGAGCCGCCCGTGCCGAACATAAAGCCGAACGCGCTGAGCATCATAATAAACGGATATATGAAATTAAGCGCGGCAAATTCCGTCTCGCCTGCAAAGTTTGAGACGAAAAATCCGTCAACCACGCCGTATATAGACGAAAACACCATCATCACTATACTCGGCAAGGTAAATCTTAAAAGCTTTCTGTAACTGAAATGATCGGATAACTGAATTTTCATACTTTAATCTATTCTAAAAAATCTTCTCGCGTTCTCGTTTGTAATCTTTACCATTTCCTCATAACTTACGCCGTGTATCCCTGCCATTTCCCTGACCGTATTGGACATCAGAATTGAATTGTTCATCTGTCCGCGATATGGGTGGGGCGCAAGATAGGGCGCGTCCGTCTCCGAGAGAAGTCTGTCAAGAGGTGTTGCTGCGCAAGCCGCCTTGACTTTATTTGCGTTTTTGAACGTCACCGTTCCCGAAAAGGAGATATACCAGCCGCGCTCACAAAGCTGACGCACCATCTCATCACTCATAGAGCAGGAGTGAAGCACGCCGCGCACGTTTGGATGACGGCAAATCATATCAAAGGTGTCTCCGTGCGCATCGCGGTCGTGGATTATCACGGGCAGGTCATATTTTTCGGCAAGTCTCATCTGCGCGTCAAAATATTCATACTGCAATTCCTTATTCACAGGCTGCCAATAATAGTCAAAGCCTATCTCGCCGATAGCGACTATTTTGTTTTCCCGGCGCGCCTCAGAATCGGCAAGCATTTCCTCAATTTTTGAGATATTGCCCTGCACGTCCTCGCCGCAAACGTTCTGCGCGTCACTGGGGTGAATACCCACGGCGGCGTACATAAAATCATAAAGTTTTGCTTGCGCTACAACGGCTTTTGAGGTCTCGATGTCCGCGCCGATATTGACTACACAACCAACACAATTTTGAAATTCCGCACTTGACAAAAGCTTATCCGCGCCGCCTTCAAGCTCGCAAAATTTGCGACTGTAATAATGAGCGTGGGCATCAAAAAGCTTAGTTTTATCTATCATCTGTAATCAAACCTCTCTCCCAAAAGCTCGGGACAGTCTCTGCCCGCCGACATCTCCTTGATCTTTTCAAGCAAGGGAGATACAGTCACGCTCTTGAGCGCAAATGTAATTCTTACCTTGTCCGAAAAATCCGTGTCATCAATAATAGCGTTGAACTGCGGCAGAAGCACGATATATCTCTGATAGTCCGAGTACGAGCATTCAAGCGAATAAACAGAATACTTTTCGTATGTAATTATCTTCGCCGCATCCAGCGCAATTTTTGCGCCGTGCGAGTACGCTCTGACAAGTCCGCCCGCGCCAAGCAGAATTCCGCCGAAATAACGCGTGACGACTACCACCGCGTCCTCAACTCCGCTCTTGCGGATTGTGTCCAAGGTGGGCACGCCAGCAGTTCCCTGCGGCTCTCCGTCGTCCGAATAACGGGCAATTATGCCACCCTTGAGTATATAAGCCCAGACGTTATGCGTCGCATCGGAATATTCTTTTTTCAGACTCTTGACAAATTCCATAGCCTCTTCCTCGCTCGTGACGTGCTTGGCGTGTCCGATAAAGAGAGATCTTCTCTCCTCAAATTCGTCATGTCCTTCGCCCTCAAGCGTGGTGTAAAGCACGGGTTTTGATTGCTCTGCCATCTGAATTTCCTTCCTTTATATAATGTCTTACTGTTATTTAATAATCTTCTTCGTTACCTGCGGGATAATTTTCATCGTACTTTTTGAGCATACCGCGGGTCTTGGCGTCCACCGTCGCTATAACTGTCACGCAGTCTGCGCCATACTCCACATCCTCAACAGTAGCATTTTTGTAAAGTATATTCATCGCGCCAAGCTCGGAGTTGGGTATCTTGAAGGTGACCTTTGTCTTGCCCTCGTGAATAACCGTCTGTATCATCTCTGCCAGCTCATCACAGCCCTGACCCGTCAGCGCGGAGATAAATACCACGTTCTTGCGGTCTGAATTTCTATTCATCAAAGGCGCGTCAAAAATACCCTTGTCACACTTGTTGAACACGTATATAGTAGGCTTTCCTCCTGCGCCGAGTTCCTCAAGCGTGCTTTCTGTGCACTCAAGCTGGGACAGACATTCGGGGTCGGATGCGTCACAAAGTATCATTATTATATCCGAGTACACCGCCTCGTCAAGCGTGGACTTGAAAGCATTTACGAGATGGTGGGGAAGCTTGCGGATAAATCCTACCGTGTCGGTCAGAAGTACCTGTTCGCCACCGGGAAGCTCAAATTTACGCGTAGTAGGATCAAGAGTTGCGAAAAGCTTATCCTCGGCGAGAATTCCCGCGTCGGTGAGCTTGTTCAGCAGCGTGGATTTGCCCGCGTTGGTATATCCGACTATTGCAATCTTCGGCAGGCCGCTCCTGTCACGGGAAACACGCATGGTGCGTCTGTTTTTATCAAGCACCTCAAGCTCCTGTTCAAGCGCAGTAATTCTTCTCTTCATATGTCGGCGATCCGACTCAAGCTTTGATTCACCCGGTCCTCGAGTACCTATACCACCGCCAAGACGCGACAAGTCCTTTCCCTGTCCCGTAAGTCGGGGGGCTGTGTATTTGAGCTGTGCAAGCTCGACCTGAAGCTTACCCTCACCGCTAACCGCATGAAGTGCAAATATGTCAAGAATAAGCATGGAACGGTCAATAACTCTGACCTCGTCTCCAATGTCCTCTTCAAGATTTCGTATCTGCGAGGGCGAAAGCTCCTCATCAAAGATTACAAGCTTTACGCCGTTATTTTTGCAAAGCTCGGCTATCTCCTGCACCTTGCCGCTTCCGATAAGAGTTCTCGCCTCAAGCGTGGACTTGCTCTGCGTCACGTACGCGAAAACCTCTCCGCCCGCGGTGTCAAGAAGTCTTTCAAGCTCCGCGAGTGACTTTTCAACCTCGCTTGCCGTGTTTTTATCTGTAATAATGCCAACGAGTATAGCTTTTGACTTTATATTTTCTTCGTGATTCAACATAAATTCACCACCTTTTTAGTATTTTGCCCAATTTAACTCTTCTTAAAAGGTTTTTTAAGGTTTAAGTAAAAAAGGATTGCGTTTCGCGCAATCCTTTTTTATATGCACCTAGTAATTCCGAGATCGGATTACTTCTTGGAGATTTCAAGTCTTCTCTTGAACTTGTCAACACGTCCGCCGGCATCAACAAACTTCTGCTTACCGGTAAAGAAGGGGTGACACTTGGAGCAAATTTCAACTCTCATTTCGCTACCCTTGGTGGACTTGGTTGTAACTGTTTCTCCGCAAGCGCATCTGATTACGCACTCTTCATACTTAGGATGGATGTTCTGTTTCATTATTTTTCACCTCACAAAATTTCTTCACTGTTCTTTGACAGTGATTTCACAAGTGGATTTATTATATCACTTTTTTTGACCCTTGTCAATACTTTTTTTCAAAAAACTTTCAATATAGTCACACTTAATTTTTTGTGGGGTAAATACACAAAGCGACAGAATTTTTCCAACCTGCGATGTATAATAAAATCATAGCTTGGGGGTGATCGGTACGGACACGTATGTATATATTGATATTTTGTTTCTTGTAAATTTCAGCATGGACTATCTCTGCCTTTATATAACCGCAAAAATTCTCAGACGTGCCATCAGCGCAAAAAGATTAGTACTCGCCTCTCTGCTTGGCGCAGTTTATTCCATAATATCCGTGTTTTTATCCATCGCACCGTGGCTTGCGCTCCTGATAGACGTACTTGTATGTATCGCTATGTGCGCTCTTGCGTTTCACGCAAAAAAGCAGTTCAAAAAAACCCTCTTATCTGCCCTCTTGTATTTTCTTGTGTCCATGACCGTCGGTGGCATTATGACTGCACTTTTTAACCTGTTAAATAAGCTTGAGCTCCCTTTTGATATGGCGGGCAATGACGGACTGTCAGTCTGGGGGTTCGCTTTGCTTGCCATAATTGCAGGAATATTTGCAATATTCGGTGGAAATCTTATTTTCAAGAAAAAAGAGATAACCTCCTGTCAGCTCAAACTTTGGTTTGACGGCAAGGAAAAAATCTTCAACGGAATGTCAGACAGCGGCAATCTTGTCTGCGACCCCATAAGCGGCAGACCCGTTATAATAATAGACCGCAGGCTTGCGGAAGGGTTTGTTGACGCCAAAATTTTAGAGGATTTTATCAGCGGAATCCCAAGCAAATCCAAAGCATACTCGGGAATGCGCATAGCCCCTATAAGCACCGTGTCGGGAAAGAGTGTCATAGTTCTGCTTTGTGCGGACAAAATCACTCTCACATATAGCCGTGGCTCAAAGCAAGAAAGTATTGAGCCCGACGCCATGTTCGCCCTTGGCGACATAGGAAAAAGCGCCGAGGGGTATGACGCCATAATTCCCTATTCTCTGTTCAGAGGTTAATATTATGATAAAAAAACTATTTTTCAAAATAAAAAATTTCTTTTTCTCACTGAAAGAGCAAGGTATATTTTACATAAACGGGCCCGAGCTGCTCCCACCGCCACTCTCTCCCGAGGACGAGGCAGAGGCCATCGCCAATATTAAAAACGATGAGCGCGCACGGTCGCTGCTTATCGAGCACAATCTCAGGCTCGTCGTATATATTGCAAAAAGATTTGAAAACACAGGTATATACATAGAAGACCTTATCTCAATAGGCACGATTGGCCTCATCAAAGCGGTAAATACATTCTGCGCAGATAAAAATATCAAGCTTGCCACGTACGCGTCAAGGTGTATTGAGAACGAAATACTTATGTATATCCGCAAAAACTCCTGCCATGCGAACGAGCTGTCTATTGATGAGCCTCTGAACGTGGATTGGGACGGAAACGAGCTTTTGCTCTCCGACGTGCTCGGGAGTGACGAGGATTCCGTCTCAGCGGCAATAGAGCGCGAGGAGGAAACCAGAATGATATATGCCGCCGTAGAGAGCCTTTCTCCACGCGAAAAGCAAATTATTCAGCTCCGATATGGGCTTTACGGCAAACGCGAGATGACACAGAAGGAGGTCGCAGACTTTCTCGGCATATCGCAGTCCTATATCTCACGTCTTGAGAAAAAAATCATCTCCCAGCTAAAAACCCAACTGCAAGGAAAAATATAAACTAAACGGCGGTGTTGCAAGCAACACCGCCGTGATTTTTTTTAGTTGCCTAAATCATAAGCAATAGCCCCATGGCAACTGAAAATTTGTTTGTAGCTAGGCGCGTTGGAGAAATCTAAGCGAAGGCTTACTACCGTAAGTCGAGCTGCTTTTGAGCAGCAACAACGCTACAGACAAATTTTTTATTCAGCTGTAAGACCGGAACGCTCGATTCCTTCTACGAGGTATCTCTGCAGGAAAGTGTAGAGGATAACGAGCGGCAAAATTACCATGATACCGCAAGTATTTCGTATCGCAGGTACGTATAGCGCCTCGCCCTCATATTCGTAATTCAAGCTGACGATATCGTTCGGGATATCCTGATACAGCTTGGAAAGCATAGGCGTCGTATCCTGGTCGAAGAACAAGCCAACGTAGAACTGGTCTGTCCACTGCCAGCAGAACGAGAACAAGAATACCGTTATCAGCATAGGCACCGACATTGGCAGGATGATCTGGAAGAAGGTTCTGAAGTCACCCGAGCCGTCGATATATGCAGATTCCTCAAGAGAGTCGGGAATTCCGCGGAAGAACTGACGAAGCATAAATATGTAAAGTCCGTTCTTGAACGCAAGTCCTGTGACTGACATAATGATCATGGGCCAGAAGGTATTCTTGAGGTTTATAGAGCCCTCTTTTGCTATCTGGCGAATCAGCTCGCTGCTTGATTCAGGATTGAATATCGAAATGTTTGCAAGCACTCCGTCTATTGCCTCAACACCGATGCTGGCGCCGCCGTTCAGGAATTTAACTATTCCGAGAATATCGAAATATCTGAACGCCATTTCAAGCGAGAACTGAACTGTCTTGTGAGGAATTACCATTGTAAGTACAACCAAAAGGAACAAAAGCTTGTTTCCCTTGAACTTGTATTTAGCAAGTCCGTACGCGATAAGACAGCAGGAAAGTGTCTGGAGAATTGCGCAGACTATTGAAAGAATGAACGTGTTCTTAAACGCATCCAAATACGCAAGGTCTGTCCAGATTGCTTTATAAGTATCAAGTGTAAAGTTCTTGGGGATTATCTGTACGGTAACGTCCAAAAAGTCCTCAGGAGACATAAACGAACCCGCGATCTGTGTGAAGAAGGGGTAAAGTACAACGTATGCGATACCCAAAAGGAATACGAATCTGAAAAGCTTAAATACAACGTTCTGAAGGAAGTAGTAGTTCAAAAACTTTGCCTTGAGTCTCTCTTTTAAGGGAGTGCGCTCGAAATCAGCCTTGATTTTTCTCTTTGATTCCTTGAGTATCTTCGTTTCGGAAACAGTTTTATTGGAATCCATAATTCTACCTCCTCCCTATTAGTCTCTTCTCTGATAGAACACGAACATAGACATAATCGCAGAAACTATGGCTATTATAAGTATTACTATCAGGAAGTATATCCACGACATCGCGCCCTGAATGTCATCGCCTCTATTGCTGGACTGAATGTACAGCATTACAGTGTTTGACTCTATCGTAAATGCGTCGATTACCGTGTATACCGCGTTAACAAGGATCATAGGACTTATCATCGGAAGAGTTATCTTCCAGAAGGTCTCCCATCCACTCGCGCCGTCTATCTTACAAGCCTCGTAAATCGCAGGTGAAATAGACTGCAAGCCTGAAAGGAATATAAGCATCTGTACACCCGATCGGTTAACTATCGAGTATATCTTGTTGATCATCTCTACAACGTACTTAACAAGATCCGTACCGACCTTCATATTAGAAAATAGAACTTGAAGGTCGAGTGCGGAAACTATCTCGTTTGTCGTGCTGCCTCCCGAACCGTCATCAATACCGCCCGTCATAGCGCCGCCAATGGTGTCCATAAGACCCAGAGACGTCATAAATCCAGTGGCAAGAATAACGGGAAGGAAGAATATAGCACGGAATGCTCCTCGTCCAACCATCTTCTGGTTCAGAAGAACTGCCATAAACAGTGAGAACAGAAGAATGGCGGGAATGTCGATTATAAGCTCGCCTATACCCTTGACGAGCGTTTCAATAAAGCTTGTGTCCTTAAAAAGTGCTTCACTGTAATTTTTAAGTCCTACAAACTCAAGCGTAAATCCGCCCGTAGGGATTATATTCAAGTGGTTAAAGCTGTACCAAATGGAGTTTTTAATAATAGGAAAGTAAATACATATAAATCCTATTACGAACGGAAGTACAAATAACCAGCCTACTCTGGCTTTTCTTTTGTCCAGAGAAGCGATCTTTCTTTTCTTAGGAGCTTTTTGCTTCTTTATTGCAATTTCGCCTGTCATAATTATTTATACCTCCTTTCTCAGTCTATTACTGATACAAAATCGTATCCGGAAATAGTATATTCCGCGTCGTTAAACTTAACCTTTACAGCAAAGTCGTTATAATTGAGGATGAGGTGTTTGTATGCACCATTCTCATCTCCGTAGGTAACTATAACAACGCTTCCGACAACATACTTGGAAGTATCTTCCTCTTCGACGTTGTTTCCGTTATTTTCGATGCTTCCGTAATTCATAGATTCATCGTAAATCTCCTTAAGCGTTGCATACGCCTCGCCATCCTGTACGGAGTTAAGACTGCTTTCAATCCAATCGGAAGCCTCTTCAAGCATACTCTTATAGGACTGCTGATACTCGTAATAAACGTAATCGCCGCCTGCCTTTGAGTAGTATACCGTCTCTCCGACCTCATTTGTCGCCTTATATATTGCGACATTGTTCTTTGTAAGAAGCTCGCCGTCAATATATACGTCAAAGCCATCAATATCTATCTTTTCATCATCAAAGAGTTCTCCGACGCCGCTGATGCTGAGCACGTCTTCAAAATAACCGGTCGCTTCGTTTATCGTTCCAATTCTGTATCCATTGTGTGCGCTTCCTACCGCATACATATATCCGCCCTTGACGCCGCTCTGAGCATCTTCTACAAATCCATATGTATATGTAGGTCTTGCATTGATCCATTCGCTCTGAGGAAGCAGGGTGACTTCTCTTCCGTTGATCTTGTACACAGCCTTGCGAACCAATCGGTTGTTTTCGTAATATCTCTTAACGAGCGAATGATGTGCCTCTGCCTCGTTAATGATATATTCTGTTCCGCGCTCGTCGCTCTTAAGGATCTCTATAGCCTTTCCAGTGCTGTCGATATAATCTTCAATAGCAGATACTATATTTTTGAGATCTCTGTACGTTGATCCGCAAAGTGAAATGAATGCAAAGTGAACGTCTTCCCAATCATCCTCGTCTCGAGTTGCTTTCCAAATTTCAAGAGCCTCAAGAACACTGTAATAGCTGTCCTCAAGAGAAGCGTACTTCTGAACCGCGGTAATTACGTTGTTAATAACGTACGCCTCGGCTATACGTCCCTCTTCTCTCGCTCTGATAAACTCGAGCTCGAGTTCCTTGAGTTCATTTTCTTCAAGGTTATTCTTGGTATCTACGTAATCCTTAATAGCTCCAAGAATATCTGCCTCTATCTCATCAATGTCGGGGATTCTCTCTGCCTCTACAAACTGATGATCTATAATGTACTTTGTCTGTACGTCGCTAAGAGCCTCATTAAGAGTTTCATATGTGGAAACAAGGTCTTCCTTCCAAATATCGTATCTGATGGAATAGTACTTGCTCAAATACGAATCTTCCTTAAGAGAGTCTGTGTTTCTGTAAGAAAGCACAAAGTAAGGAGATGCACCGTTTTCAATAGCCTTGAGCATTGCGTACTGTATGTCGCCCTCCATGTTGAGGGGCTCGCCCGCAAACTGCATAGAGCCGTGGAGTACAACTCCGATAAAGGGCACTGCGTTTGAGGAACGGCTCTGACGTGAGGAGTCAAGAGCTACGTCAAGAATATGATCTGCATATTTCCACGTGTAAGCATTTCCACCCGAAGTCATAATTTCAACATCACTGCCGAGCTTTCCGCTGATATATTCAAGAGCCTCGATAGTGTACTCCTTGGTATCCTCGCGGTTGTAAGGCTCATCTTCATCAAAGTCGGAGTTGAGCGCATTACCGAACGAACCAAGTGAGATTCCGTTGATATTATCGTACTTCAAATACTTATCCACAAGCTTTTCGTAGAATTCTTCGAAGTATGCAGGGGAAATAACAAGATCGTAGTAGTTTGTGTATTTCTGCTGAGTAGCACTGTAAACTCTCTTGCTCGCATAACGGTCGTCTATGGTCTTTGCAGCGTGCTTACTGCGAGATACGCCGTCAAAGTTAGTCTCGTTAATTATGTAAGCAAAGTCAAAATCAGGGAATACTCCAAAGTTCTCGCCTGCTGCTTCCTTTCTCGCCGCATAATCAAGCAACGCCTGGAAGCCCTTGTTCTTTCCTACAACCTTTTCAAACTTGAGATTCTTAGGTACGGTATAATACATACCGCCGTTTGCAAATCCGGTAAGCTTGAAATTGATGTTCGTGATTCCCTCGTCCGAGAGATCGTCATAAATTTCGATAACGTCCTCAAACGTGGTAAGTGCTGTCATTCTGGTCACGGGAATAGAGAGAATTCTCTCTACGGTTTCAAGCGCGCCAAATGACTCAATGTAAAGAGGAATATCCTTATCAACCTCATTTTCTGACAGAGGCTGAAGAATTCCGTTGTTTGTAAGGTAGTCACGATATGCAACTGCCATTCCGAGCCAAGATGCATCATAAACGGTCTTTTCGGTCTCGGCAGCCTTGTCTCCATCTGAAAGCATAATATATCTTATCTTATAGCTTCCAAGATACTTTCTTTCACTTACTACCGTACGCTGACCAAGTCCCGAAACGGAAATTGATTCCTGAAGGTTATAAGTATCAGAAGGTCTGGGGGTAAACTCCATTCTTACGGAGTTATAGTCATTCTGGTTTCCACCGTGATAAGACGCGATCTTTGTGAGCGCATCACCCTCCTCTATAATAGCAAGGAATCCGCTCTTTCTCTCTGTCACCTCAACGGTACCGTTGCCGTTGAAAATGTTGCCGTACGTCTCATAAAGCGTCTTATATCTTGTGCTTTCTCCATCAGGATTATAGCTCTTGACCTTGTCGTATATGACGCCGTCAACGATAGTGACTACTTCTTCGTCCTGCTGAGGATTCTTGGAGGTGATCTTGTATTCCTTAGATGTCTCGACCGTACCAAACACAGGATATCTTATTGTCTTCTCGTAAGTTCCGGTGAGCTCATGGTATGCAAAATCATTACCGTAAATCTGGTTATAAACGTTAATAGGTGTTGAGGTTACGTCTGCCGAATCAAACTCGTAAAGTGCACCCGAGCCGTCAGGCATAAAGTTATATCCCTCACACCAGTTGCTTCCCGCACCCATGTAGGGGAGAACGCTGAGCGAATTAAGTGTGTAAAGTGCCTCGTTAAAGCGCATACCGTTGGCGGGAAGTCTTACGGTAAGACCCTGCTCGTCAATGGTATATTCAAGAGCCATCTTAAATACGGGGGAGTTTTCATCAAGCGCCTCGTATTTCGTTCTCTCGTGGTCGTAATCCAGCTCTTCGTATGAGTAGTCGGGACAATGGGTTTTAATGCTCTGCTCAAGTCTGATAAGCTCTGCCTGAGAGATTTCCTGGTCAAGAACGTACATTACGTCAATGTCCTTAAGCGCAGGGTAATCCTCGAAAAGCTGTTTCTTTTCAGTATCGGACTTTTCTATCTTTTGACCGTTTTCATCAAGAACAAATTCTCCGGATTCAAGATTTATCTCATATTTGGAAATAGGCTGATAATATACAAGGAACTGGTCAGCGTACCATTCGCCCCATTCTCCGTGTACAACCTTCATTCCCTCTATAATGTCTTCCTTGATGAGCTTATTGAATCTCTCGGGCTCAATAGAGTGAGGAACAAGCAGCTTTGCCTGCTCACGACCGATAGTATATTCAACACGAATACCGTTCTTGATATTCTTAATCACAACCTGATCCTTCTGCGAAGCCATGCGGAAGCTGGTATATGTATAGGTGTGACCGGAAACATCCGTGAAGGTGAGCTCGATCTGGGACAAAAGGCTTTCCTTTATACTACCCGACGTGGAATCGTCCGTCGTGCTGTTTGACGACTTATCCGATGCTACGTCCCAAGGGTTTGTAAAGAGCTTTTCGCCTGTCGAGAGATTTACTATTACTACTTCTCCGCTGTAATCGTCAGCGTATATCTCGTACCCGTGATTTCGGAAAGCAAGTGCCATGGATGCTATCTTTTCATCCTCGGTAACGTAAATCTTTTCCGTATAATCCTCGGGAGTTTTATTGACGATAATGTTTACAGCATCGTCCTCTTGTACGTTGTTATCCGTATCAGCCTCCTCGGCAGATACGTTTACTGCAAAAACGGTAGTCAAGCAACCGATCAGCATCATTACAGCCAAGAGCAACGATATAATTTTATTAAATTTTTTCATTGTACATCTCCTATCTGTAATTTACAATCGGAATTTGATCTCTGTTACAATGTCCGTAATAAGACCTACCATCTTTCCTACGAGAGTTGAGAACAGAATTGCGATAAACATAATAAATACCATACCGACAATGGTTCCTATTATTGTGATAAAGTTCTTACCCAAGCTGTAATCGTGGGTAACCATTGTTCCACAGAACAAGAGCAATCCAACCCATACAAGCGCTATGATATAGAACATCTTTACTATATCAAGCTCTGCCTCGGTTGCAACGTTTGCGTAAATGGTAGAAGGAATCAAAAGCAAGGGCAACGGAACTAAGCTGTAAGAACAAGCTATGAATATGTCCTTAAGGCTTCCCTCTCCTTCAAACAGTGTTGTAAGACACCAGTTTGCAAGCACGAACAGCAACAGCGGAACAAGCACGCTGAGAAGCTGCATCCATACGGATGAGTATGCGCCCGTGGGGTTAGAAAGGTAACCCGAGCCGATTATCTGATAATAGAAAGCAAGTACCGTAACGGCAATATACACCAAGGATGCTCTGAGTGATCCTCTCTTTTCGTGCTTGAGGTCCCAGAATCCGTCAAACGGATGCAACATAAGGTAGAATCCGTACGCAAGCTCCTGACCAAACGTCTTCTTTTTGCCCGAATGAGTTGCCTCCTTGTTTACCTTTCCAACAAACTTGAAGAACAGTACAAATATCGCTATAGCAGCCACTATTATAAGAATAAGAAGGATAAAGTAATTGGACATCCACTCTTTTCTTATTTCCTGGAAGGACTTGGACCAGTTCGTGGTATCATAAGCTGCCTCAAACTGTTCAAGAGATGCTTCATATTCGCCGTTTCTCTGCATTGCCTGACCGATACCTACGTATGCGGCGTCAAAGTTGGAGTTTCTCTGAAGAACCTGCGTCCAATAGTTGATCGCTATATCGAATTCCTGGTCATTCTCGGCCGCAAGAGCGTCCATCAGAATGTTTCCGTACTCAGTTCTCTTGTATGCGATGATTTTTGATGCCTGATTATCCAGAACAAGCATCTTGGAATCCTGATACGTGATAGCCTTAAGACCGTTTTTCATAATATTTCCGGTCATATTACCTATATCGCCAAATGCAAACAGGAGGCTTCCGTTATCATCGTACGTGTATATCTTGGAACGCTTCTGGTCAATTATGGACCACGTTCCCTCCTCGCCTATCGCTACGTCAACGACTGTAGACGTACCAACGATATCCTTATCGTTGAAGGCCATAGCAGCGAAGTTGATCTCACCGGCAGGAGGCCAGAAGCCGTTTCGCTTCATAATTTCCTGGCCGTTGGTATTAAGCATCTTGACGGGAAGATACGTACCGTCAACCGCCTTATTTCTTATTGCGCTCTGAACAGCGCCCTCGTCTATAGCCGAGGTCGTAACGTAAATGAATCCGTTTTTATCAACTGTGATGTTGTTGAACTCACTTGCTACCTCCTGAGACTCGGTAGCCTTTTGCTCATCGGTCTGGAATTTCTTCCAAAGCGCCTTCCACTTGGAAACGCTTACCGCCTGCGCTCCGATAAATCCGGTAAATTCACCCGTTTCCGTCATTACTATAATACCCTCGGTAGTGGTGGAGGATACTACGAATATACGGTCGTACTGGTCAACTGCAACGGCAACGGGAGTGTAAAGGGATCCCGTCTCAAAAAGCGTGGATTTGGGTGCCTGAACTATACGCTCAAAATTACCTTCAAGGTCGAACACTACCAAACGGGACGCGCCGGTGTCACATACCCAGATATTCTTATCAGTTATGAATACACCCTGAGGCTCGGTCAACATTTCGGGAACACCCTGATCGTTCTTGAACGTGCTGATTATAAATCTAAGCTTATAATAGCGGTCAAGACACACTATTCTGTTGTTTTTGGTATCTGCAATATAAACGTTATTATTGCTGTCTGTTTCAAGGTCGCTGGCCGCGTTCAGCGGTACGTCAAGGCCCATATATGCCGAGTCAATGACAGCGTCGGGCGTGTAGGCATCGGGCGACAGAAGCGGATATCCCGATATGGAATATGTGTACGTCTGATACGCCGAGCCTGCGCTCGCCACAGCAACCATGCAGGAGGCAACCATAACTACTGCAAATATCAAACACAAAATCTTTGTGATTTTTTTCATTATGTTTCCCTCCAAAATTAGTCTTTCATTCCGCTCGAGCCCATAGTTTCAATAATGTTGGACTGAGTGACAACGAATACGAGAATAGGAACCAGCATCATTACGACCTGCGCCGCCGCAGATGCGCCCGCACGCTTGATACCGCCCGCGGTGATCTGTCCTATCGCGTAGTTAAAGGATTTAAGCTGCTCGGAATGGATATAGCTGGATGCACCCTGATTCCAGAGCGCCTGGAAAGAGTAAACTATAAGTGTCAGCCAAGCGGGCTTAACCATAGGCATCGCTATTATCCAATATGTACGAAGCTCTCCCGCACCGTCAAGTCTTGCAGACTCAAGAACGGTATCGGGAACGTTGGTATCCATAAACTGCTTCATAAGATACAATCCGAGCGTTGATCCCCACGCGGGAACTATAATAGCCCATTGTGTATCCAGCATGCCGAATACCGACATTACTATAAATGAAGTTATCGCCGTTACAGTCGCGTTAAACATAAGCGAGAGCTGTACGAACGAGAACATCATCTGTCCGCCGGGGAATTTGATCTTCGCCATTGTATACGCCGCAAGAGATGCGATAAACAAGTGTCCAAACGTTCCGGCAACAGATGTGAATACTGTGTTGAAAATATATCTTGAGAAAGGAACCCAAGAAATATTCATAAGTGAAAACAGAGCTTTATAGTTCTGGAAGCCCGGTTTCATAACGATAAACTTCGGAGGATACATCCACAGCTCGTCAAGAGGCTTGAGAGACTGCGCTACAACGTATACCATAGGCAGGAACATGAATGCTCCAAGGAGGACGAGCATTATAGTAATACCTGCGTCGCCGCCCGCGGAACGGGCAAGCACGACTTTATGTTTTCTTGTTCTTAACTTTGCCATATTACTGACCTACCTTTGAAAGCATCCTCTTGACCAACGCGTTTGCTCCTACCATTATTACGAATAGGACAACGGCTATCGCCGAGGAATAACCGACCTCATATCTTTGTCCACCGTAGTCCTCCAAGTGATGAACAATGGTATGCGCCGCATAGTTAACTGATGGGAATCCGCAAAGCGCGGTTACTATAGCTCCGTATCCGAAGGATCCGGTAATGGTCATTACCGCACCGAACATAAGCTGAGGCTTCATGGAAGGAAGCGTTATGTAATAAAGCTCCTGCCATCTGTTCTTGACGCCGTCAACCGCACCCGCCTCGTAAAGCGAGCGATCAACACCCTGAAGGCCCGCTATAAATGACAGGAAGGATGTACCAAGCGAAGTCCACAACGATACGACAACGCAAAGTATCATAACGTATTTCTCGTCCTGGAACCACGCAATTTCGGAGTCTATAAGTCCAAGCTCAAGAAGGGTTGCGTTTACCCAACCGTAGGAGTCCGCCGAGAAAAGCGTACCCCAGATCATATAAACCTGACCCGAAATAGAGGGAGCATAGAATATAAGTGTAACGACTGCTCTAATGCTGGGAGGAAGCTCGTTAATAAACCAAGCTACCAAGAAGGAGAGCAGGTACGATGCAGGTCCTACCAGCACCGCAAATATAAACGTATTCTTAATTGCTATAAGGAAAATGTCGTCGTCAAAGAACAACGATATATAGTTCTTGAACCAAACTATATTGGGCATTTCCAGCATGTTAAAGTCCGTAAAGCTCATGAACACGGAGATTACAACGGGCAATACAGTAAATACGCAGAAGATAAGCATATACGGCGCTACCATAAAGTAAGCTACCTTATTTCGCTTCATCTCTTTCCATATCCACTGACGCATCGTCATATCCTTGCGCGCCACAGCCTTCTTTTCTGCTGTTTTAGTAGACATTTGTTCTCTCCTTCCCTAATTATTCTTGTGCCCTTGCGGTGTCGTAAAGCGCCTGGGCAGTATAATGAAGAAGCTCGTCATCAGTAAGCTCAGAAAGATTTACATCCTTCTTTACACTTACCTTAAGTGTGTCGACCTCTGTCTTAACCATTGCGAAGAGCTCCTCGGAAGCTACGTTTATAATCGCGTCGTCCGCGCTGCGAATAGCCTTATTCGCAAGCTCTGCGGCCTCAGTGAGCCCCGCATTTCGAAGCGCCTCAATAGCATCCTTCGCCTGATCTCTTCTCTTTTCCTTGAGAGTCTGACCGATCTCAAGGGTCTCAAGCCCGAATTCTTCTCTCTTACGCGTGATCTCCTTGTTGATAGTGTTGATGTAGCTCATCAAGCTCTCAACAGGGTCTGCCTTTTCGTTATAAGCGGAGAGGAATGCAAAGCTTGTATAACGTCCTATAATGTATGCGCCGGGGTAGTTGGGAACCGCCGCAAGATTTTCAAACTGCGCGGAAATCTGGGTGTACTCCTCCATAGTCCAGGGAAGCTCTGCAAGTGCTTCTCTGTTAGCGGTATTGTACTTAGCAGAGGGACCCATTATAGCAACCATTTCGTTTGAGTAGTCCGTCTGGCACTGCTTGCCTGTGTACCACTTCATAAACTGCCAAGCCCTTGCCTGATCCTCTGCTGTATCACATCCCTTTACCATAACGGTGGCGGTAATGGAAGATACTGCACAGTTGTTTATTGTGCCGTCCTCCTGGAGTGTACCGGGAAGCGGATAGAACTGCCACAAGCCTTCAATTTCTGTCGCGAAGACCTTGAGCTGGTTGTAAAGTCCCGTATAGTCACCAAGTATGATCGGCATCTCACCCGTTCTGAAACGGTTTGCCGCATCGTAAACGTAGGGGAATCCGTACTGTGTAAAGAGATTACAGGTTCTCTCAAACGCCGAAAGACCGAGCTTGGAGTCAAGATTTATTCTCATTCCGTCGTCAGCGAACAGCGTACCGCCCGTCTGATAAAGGAATATTGAGTAGTCTGCCGTAAGACCTATCTCCATGTTTTTGGACTGGAGAACGGGGATCGCCGCCATGATGTCGTCCCAGGTCTTGGGAACCTCAATTCCGAGATCCGCAAGAACGTCTATACGCGCGAACATCATAAGGAAGCCCTGTGCTTCGGGCAATCCGTAATAATGCTGAACACCGTCAGCGTCTTCAATTCCAACAACGAGCTTTGCCGCGTCGGTAAAGTTTGTCATATGCTCGTCAAAGCCTTCCATTTCCTCTATGGGATGAACGGCAGAACGGATAGCGTAGTTGATTACGTCCGCCTGAGCAAGACCGAGATATACGTCAGGTCCCTCGCCTGCAAGTATGGAAGGAAGCAACGTTCCAAGAGCAACAAGCTTCAAGTCAACGGGACATCCGTCAACCTCATCACCGTTTGCCTTGCTGGAGGGTGTAAAGTCATTGTTTACAAGGTTACGTATAACCTGCGACTGGTCACGACCCGAAGCGAGCCACACCTCAACACCCTCGCCTACGGTTTCCTTATCCATAACGCCCATTCCGTCATAGTCACGGAAAAAGCTCCAGAAGAAGCTCTTCACCTCGTGAACCAACGTCTTCCAGAAGCCTGCCTTAGCAACAGGCTGCTCCTCGGAGGATGCCTGGATCATTATGTAGTCAATCTGAAGGGGCTGGGTCTTTACGTCCGAAAGGAAAGTACCAAGCGTACCGATATAGCTCTTGAGACGGGCAAGATTTCTCGCGATCTCATCCTCGTCCCTTCCCATATCTCTAAGAAGCTGAGAAACCTTCTGCAACGTACCGACGTGCGAGGATTTCTGTCCCGCAAGAGCCGTAAGCTTCTGAGCAACGCCGAGATTATCCTCGTCAGCATTGTCAAGCACCTGAGCCTGACGTACCATATCAATAAGCTCGTCGGGCATTACCGAGGAGAACTTATAGTCACGGTTGGGGTCAGGGGAAGTACCCGTAAGTCTCAAAATCGTGAGATAGTCGTCGTTTATGGAGTCAAGCGCGTCCTGAACGTCGTTTATGATCTCTCCAAGCGCGCCAAGTGTGACCTCAAATTTAAGAGTATAGGTAACGCCTTCCGCAAAATAAAGATTAAAGGACTTCTCGTTGCCCATATCATCCTGCGCCTTAAGGTTTGTCACCTGCCACTCATCGCCGTAATTGTACGTAAGAGCAGCCGCCTCAGCAAAAGGAAGACCGTTATAGTATCCTGCGTCACCTTCGTTCAGGCCTTCACTGTATATGTAAAGCGCTCTGTTTACGAATATACCGTCGAGAACGTTCTGTCTGAATCTGGTGACGATATCGTACATACCCGAGGAGTTCACCGAGAACGTATAAGTGACACTCTGACCTGCAGTCTGCCACTTTTCAGCACCCATCGTATTAAGAAGGGTTCTGTCTGCAGCACTGGGAGAGTTTACCGCAGAGGATCTGTCCTCTATGGCATATATCGTCTTGTCGGTAGCAGACGCCGTGTACTCGCCCTCAAGCTTTATTACGTCTTTGCCTTCGCCCACACCGGCATACTGCGCAATGTAGTCCGCATAGCTCATGGGAGTCTCTGCGGGACAAAGCATGATAGACTTGATAGACATAGGCTCGTTTTCACTCTCAAGCGTGATAACGGACGTGCCCGCCTCGAATACGAACTCAAAGGGATCAGACTCAAAGCCTGTTGAATCCTTTACCGTATACGTTGTCCACTCGGGAGCCTGGTATGCCTCGGGACGAAGCTCGTTGCCATAAATGTCTATCTTCATAAAGCGAATAGCATATTTATCGCAAAATTCCGATATCGCCTGTGTCCATACCTCGGGATACTTGAGCTTGAGCTGACCGTTTTCCTCGTAGCAATTAACTCCGGCGGACGCCGCATCAGCCTTTACCGTAGACCAATCGGTCTCGCCCGTGTAGATAGCGTCAACGTACTCGTTTTTCCAATTCTTGTGGAACTTAAGATAACGCGCCTCTGAAAAAGGAACCTTATCGTTTATCTGGAGTATTCGCTCAACGGACGCCGCTTTGCCCTCTACTGCGTAATACTCAATCTTGATTACGTACTTTCCCGTCGAGGGAACAGTCACGTTCCAGGATACCGATCCGGCGCTTGGCGTGGAAACGCACGCTTTGCCGTCAATTTCGGTGACCTCATAATCATTTGGATTTGTCTTTTCCGTATTGATGTCATTTATCGCATCAATAACAATGGTTTCCTTACCACCGGGGATACCTGCGTAAAGAGCTGCATACTCCTCGTAGGAGACGGCATTCAACAGCTCTCTCAGGTCGGCAAGCGTTTGCCCGGTTCCGGAACCGCCCTTGTGGGGCTCATCGGATGAGTCTGCTCCGGCAGCCGCGAGCGGCAACGTGAAGCAGCCGAGAACAAATATCAAACAAAGCAGCAAAGCTGTCAGTCTTTGAAAATTCGTTTTCTTCATGGTTTAACTTTCCTCCTGCGAATTTTTTGGGCATAAAGCCCATAAGGGAAAAATGCTCCGCCAATAACACCGCTTGCCACGAACTGCTCTGCCTGCAAGGCATGCAGGATGCCAGGCAGCCCGTTTGCATCTCTTTGTGTTAGTCCACAGCGGCTTGGGGATAACATGCGGAGCGGCATTGACTGTTTTGTGGCCTTTGGAACTCCAAAGGTGTGCGGCATCAGTATTATCGCTATGCAATTTTGACCGTGTCCACGCCCCCTACGCGTATACGCGTAAAGCGCACACTCGCGCGTGCAAGAATAAAAAAAGCTTGCCGCACAAGCGTCAGACACATTTGAAGCTT
>JAZRCL010000070.1:0-6530 GCA_045659745.1 Eubacteriales bacterium | reverse complement strand
CATACTTACCGCCCGCGTAAAGCTCGCAGTAAATAAGGTCCCAGTTCCAGCGTTCTTCCTTTTGGTTGTATCCCAAAGGGACGCCGCGTCCGTGGTCGTCAACCTTGATGCTTTTATCCTTATAAAGAGTTGTTATAATTTCGTTTCCGTGTCCCTCACGTGCCTCGTCGACCGAGTTTGAGAGTATCTCAAAATACGAGTGCTCACAGCCGTCAAGACCGTCAGATCCGAAAATTACTCCGGGTCTTTTTCTTACACGGTCTGCGCCCTTAAGTGCGCTGATGCTTTGGTCGCCGTAGCCGACGTCGATTGCCGAATTTTTATCTTTTGCCATTCGGTCGTCTCCTTTATGTTAATAGTCAAATAATTCACCAACTATCATTATAGCAGATTTTTTTGGGTTTGAAAAGGGTATTTTTCGGATTTTTTGAAATTTTTTTGTGATTATACTTGCAAGATTGGAATAAATATTATATAATATAAAGAGTATTATCTGCGAAGACTAGATTGTTGCAGAAATAGAGTTTGGGGGCAATGTTTTGAAAAATCAATCTGCGATTTTGAAAAAAATAAATAAATCGTCGTGTCACGTTCTGGGCTTTGGAAAATCTAATCGCCCGCTCGTTCCGTTTCTGCTAAAATACGGCGCGAGTGTCACGGTGCACGACAAGGATATATCCCTTTCGCAAAGTGAGGAAGCAAAGGCACTCTCCGAGCTTGGCGTTAAATTTGTGCTTGGCGAGAATTATCTTTCGGGACTTGACGGAGACTTTATCTTCCGCTCGCCCGGTTTTCGCCCCGACCTGCCTGAAATTGTGGCGGCGGTAAAGCAGGGTGCAATACTGACAAGCGAAATGGAGCTTTTCTTTGAGCTGACCGATGCGAAAATCTTCGGCATCACGGGCTCTGACGGCAAGACAACTACTACGACTCTGACATATATGCTTCTTGAAGCCGAGTGCAAAAAGCGCGGCAAGGGACGTGCGTATGTGGGTGGAAATATTGGAACACCTCTGCTTCCGCTTGTTGAACAGATGACGTCCGACGATTTCGCAGTCGTGGAGCTTTCGTCATTCCAGCTTATGACAATGCGTCGCTCGCCCGACAGAGCGATAATTACTAACATATCTCCCAACCACCTTGACTGGCACAAGGGTGGATATGAGGAATACATACAGGCAAAAACCAATATCTGTATGCACAAGCCCGCTTCGGCTCTTGTGACAAATGCGGAAAACAGTGTCACCTGTGAGATAGCAAAAAATATTGACCTGCCGATAACTTATTTTTCGTCAAGAAAGAACTCGTACGATGCCATTGTGCCACCATACAAGAGAAACTGCGCGGCAATTTACGAAAGAGGCGGAGTAATAGTTAAAGAATCACTTTACGGCGGTAGGGAGAAAATACTGAATATATCCGACATAAAGCTTCCCGGCAGACATAACGTGGAAAATTATATGGCAGCGATAGCCATTACGGACGGCTACGTGTCGCGCGAGCTTATCCCGCCCATCGCGCGTGAGTTTGGCGGAGTACCTCACAGACTTGAATTTGTGCGTGAGCTTGACGGAGTGAAATACTACAACAGCTCGATTGACTCCAGCCCATCGCGTACCCACGCGGCAATCTCGGCGCTCCCTAAAAAGCCCGTCATTATCTGCGGCGGAAAGGGAAAGGGAATACCGTTCACCTCATTGGCAAACGACCTTTGTGAGTCTGTAAAGGCTGTGGTGCTTACGGGCGCGACCGCGCAAGAGATAAAGAAGGATATAGAGGCTTGCCCCCAATATGACCCCGCAGAGCTTTGTGTGCGACTTGTGCCTGACTTTGCAGACGCTGTCGTGGCGGCAAGAGCACTTGCGGACGATGGCGACATAGTGCTCCTATCTCCCGCCTGCACGAGCTTTGATGCCTTCAAAAACTTTGAGGAACGCGGAGATTACTTCAAAAAGATAGTAAATGAACTTAAATAAACGAGAGGAAAAAAACAAATGGAACTTAAAGAGCTTATAATCTCGCTCTCGTCGCTGATGTCGGTGACGGGAAACGAGAGATATAGCGCGGACAAGCTGAAATCTCTTATCGGAGATTTGTTTGACGAGAGCTATACGGACAAGATAGGAAGCCATGTCTTTATAAAGAGATGCGGCAGAGAAAATGCTCCCAAAATTATGATAGACTGTCACTTTGACGAGATAGGACTTATCGTATATGACATACACGAGGGCGGTTTTCTGTCAGTTGCCAATATTGGCGGAGTTGACTCCAAGATATTGCAGTCGGCAGAGGTTATAATATACGGCAAGCGCGAGGTGTATGGCGTAATTTGCTCCACACCCCCGCACCTTACAAACCCCAAGGACGCAGACAAGGCAAAGGAAATAGGATCAATACTCATAGACACAGGACTGTCGAAGGAAGAGCTTGAAGAAATTTGCCCTATCGGTACGCCCATAGGCTTTAAGCCCAAATATACTGAGCTTCTCGGCGGCAGACTTGCGGGCAAGGCGTTTGACGACAAGGCTTGCGGTGCTTGCGCGGTTTATGCCATAGCAAACACGGATGCAAGCGAGCTTGCGGGCGACGTATATTTTGCATTTACCACTCGCGAGGAGGTCGGCGGCTTTGGCGCGGCTACCTCTGCTTATAGCATCAACCCCGACTATGCGCTTGTCATGGATGTGACGAATTCATGGGTGCCCGGTGTCGAGGGTAAAAAATGGAGCATTATCGGTAGCGGAATTGCGATTTCCGTGTCTGCGGTGACAAACAGAGCGCTGACGAAGATGTCCCGTGCGATTTGCGACGAGAATGGCATAAAATACACTCTTCACGCAGAGCCCGGCAATACGGGAACTGATGCAAACAAGACGGGAATTGCACGCGACGGTATCCCTACCGTGCTTGCAAGTCTTCCTCTTCGAAATATGCACACCTCAAACGAGGTTCTGTCTCTTGATGATGCGCAGGCTCTTTCGGATTTCGTTTGTGAGTTTATAAAATCCAAGGAAATTTCGGAGGTGTTCAAAAGATGAAATACACAGGTTTTGAACTTCTTGAAAAATTAAGCCTTATTTTCGGGCCTTCGGGCTGTGAGGGCGAGGTCGCAGACTTTATAGTAAGTCAGATAGAGGGAGATTGCGATTCCTACACACGCGACAGGGTAGGTAATATTATCGCAAAGGTATCGGGTAGAGGAATAGAGTATAACTCCGAATCGCCCAAAAAGGTTATGATATGCGCCCATATGGACGAGGTCGGCGTTATGGTCTCGGACATTACCGAGGAGGGCTATCTCAAATTTATGACTGTTGGCGGAATATCCCCCACGGTGTTGCTTGACAAGAGAGTAGTTATCGGCGAGGGCGACAAGAGAATAAACGGAATTATTTCTGCAAAGGCAATACACATGCAGACCGCCGAGGAGCGCACAAAGGTCGTACCCATAAGCAAGATGTATATTGATATCGGCGCATCAAGCGAGGCAGAGGCGAGAGAATATGTTGAGGTAGGCGACGTCGGTGTATTTGACTCGGATTTCGTTCGCTTTGGAGCAGAGGACAAGCTTATCAAGGGCAAGGCTCTTGACGACAGACTCGGTTGCGCGATAATGATAGACGTAATGAGACAGCTTCACGAAAGCAATAAGGGTCTTGAGTATGACGTTTATTTCGCGTTTACCTGCTGCGAGGAGATAGGAATTTCGGGAGCGGTCGTTGCGGCGAACACTATTTCTCCCGATGCGGCTATAGTTCTTGAGTCCACGGCGGTTGCGGATATCTGCGGTGTGCCCGAAGCAAGCAGAGTTGCAAAGCTTGGCGAGGGTGGAGCAATATCCCTCATGGACAGAAGCACCATATACGACAGAAATATTGTTGAGATCGCGCTTTCGGTAGCTGAGATAAAGGGCATTAAGGCGCAGATAAAGAGATATATTTCGGGCGGAAACGACTCAGCAAACATTCAGAGAAGCGGCAAGGGAGTAAAGGTTTTGTCTCTATCCGCACCCTCAAGATATATCCACAGTGCATCAAACGTAGTCCACGCGGATGACGTTGAGTCTATGAAAGAGCTTGTCTACGCGCTCGTAGCAGGCGGCAAGTTATAAAGAAAGGAATTTATATAAATGCTTAACACACTTAAATCATTGAATTCCTGCTCGTCGGTTTCGGGCAGAGAAAATTCTGTATCAAATAAAATTCTGACTTATATCGCTCCTCTTACCGACAAGGTCTGGGAGGATGCTATGGGCAACCTTATCGCCGTAAAATACGGAAAGGGCGAGAACAAAAAGAAGGTAATGCTTTGCGCTCATATGGACGAAATAGGCTTCATAGTCACTCATATTGACGACAGAGGATTTATCAGAGTCAGTCCCATTGGCGGCATCAACTTTGTAGCGGCTGCATACGGATACGTTGTGTCCGAGAACGGCGTTAAGGGCATTATTGTTCCCGATGCGGGAGTTAAGGCGGCAGACATTGCGGCAGATAAGGTATATATAGACATCGGCGCAAAGGACAAAAAGGATGCTGAAAAGAAGGTAAAGATAGGTGATTGCTTTAACCTTGAGTCCTCTGTGACAAAGATTGGCAGAAAGATCTGCGGTCGTCCTATGGATGACAGAATAGGCTGTGTTATCCTTATTGAGATTGCAAGAAAGCTTGCAGAGAGCGGTTGCAATAACGACCTTTATTTCTGCTTCTCTGTACAGGAGGAGGTAGGCGTTCGCGGCTCAAAGACTGCGGCATACGCTATCGAGCCCGACTTTGGCGTAGCGTTTGACGTGACGGGCACGGGTGACGTGCCCGGTGCTAAGCCCATGGCTTGCTCTGTTGGCGGCGGCGCGGCTATAAAGATTAAGGACAATTCCGTAATTTGCGACTGGGAGACAACACAGAAGCTTATCTCTCTTGCAAAGGAAAACAACATTGAGCATCAGTGCGAGATACTCACATACGGCGGCACGGACACCTCGTCTATGCAGATGGCTCGAGGCGGCTCGCGCGCGGTAGCTATCTCCATTCCCACCCGCTATATCCACACGGGCGTTGAAATGATAGATATGAACGACGTTGCGGCTTGCGTTGAGCTTGCCATCGTATTTGATGCAAACATCTGAAAGAGTACAACATGAATTTTTCACAGACAATACTTGATTTGACGGCAAAGGCCGAGGCAGACCTCGCCCCCATATTTGCAAAAATAGACGAGGTATCCTTTTATAACACAAACAAAATAATGGACTCGTTCAGAGAGAACAGAGTTGCAACTGCTATGTTTGACTCCACAAGCGGCTACGGCTACGATGACAGAGGCAGAGATACTCTTGACAGAATCTGGGCAGAGGTGATGGGAGCCGAGGCGGCGTTTGTGCGCCACAATATCGTAAACGGAACGCAGGCGCTCACTATCGGTCTTTTCGGACTTTTGCGTCCCGGCGACCTTATGGTATCTGTTGCGGGTAAACCCTACGATACTCTTGAGGAGGTCATAGGAATTGCAGGCGAGGTAGGCAACGGCTCGCTCGCGGATTTCGGGGTAAAATACTCGCAGATAGAGCTTATAGATGAAAAAACTCTGGATTTCGAGGCAATTGGACGAGTGCTTACCGAAAATATTGCCACAGGCAAGTCTGTAAAGGTGATTTTCGTTCAGCGCTCAAAGGGTTATCTTAACAGACGCACACTCACGGTTGCCGAAATAGGCGAGCTTGTAAAGCTTGTAAAGAGCATTTCTCCCGAGACGTACGTGGTCGTTGACAATTGCTACGGTGAGTTTACCGAAAAATACGAGCCTACGCACGTTGGCGCGGATATGATAATAGGCTCGCTTATAAAAAATCCCGGTGGCGGAATGGCAGAGGTTGGCGGATATATCGCAGGTACTGCGCGCGCTGTTGAGCTTGCATCTTACAGACTTACGTCGGTTGGCTGCGGACTTGAGGTCGGAGCTACTATGGGTCAGAACAAGAGCCTTTACAAAGGTCTTTTCTACGCGCCCCACACCACCGCGCAGGCACTTAAAACTGCGCATCTCGCGGCTCACATATTCGGCAATATGGGATACAAGGTAAGTCCTACTTGGGACGAGGAGCGCTCGGATATAATCCAGACGGTAATTACTGAGTCTCCCGAGCTTCTTTGTGCTTTCTGCAGAGGAATACAGAAGGGCTCGCCCGTGGATTCCTTTGTCACTCCCGAGCCATGGGAAATGCCCGGATATACAAGTCAGGTCATTATGGCGGCGGGAGCGTTCACACAGGGCTCGTCTATCGAGCTTTCGGCAGACGGTCCTATGCGTCCTCCCTATACGGTGTATTTCCAGGGCGGTCTTACCTATGAGAGCGGTAAAATTGGCATTATGTCCGCGGCAGAGTCTATGCACGGACAGAAATAAAAAAAGAGGTATATAAAATTGAAAAAAAGAGTTGGAATTTTAATTTTGACACTTTGTATAATTATATCGGTGCTGAGCTTTTCGGGTTGTTCCAAAAAGGATATTCCCGACGGGTATCAGCTTGTCGC
>JAZRCL010000069.1:0-10643 GCA_045659745.1 Eubacteriales bacterium | reverse complement strand
CGGCTCGCCCATTAGATGATAGTAAATGTACTTTGTTTTATCTGTCAGCTTGTCAAGAATCAGCGAAAATTCGTCCACGCTCATTCTCCGCAGCTCTCTCTTATGCCCGTGACAAAAGGAGCAGTTCATATTGCATATATTGGTTATCTCAACGTAAACCTTGCTGTACATTGTGGCTCCTTTCTTGGTTTTAGAATTTATGAAATAGCCTCGCAAATTGCGAGGCTATCTTTATAATGTTTGCTACACGAAAATTATTCCCACTCGATTGTACCGGTAGGCTTCGGTGTTATATCATACAGAACGCGGTTAATTCCCTCGACCTCGCTTGTGATCCTTGCGCAGATCTTATGAAGAACTGCGTATGGTATCTCCTCGATGGTGGCGGTCATAGCGTCCTTTGTGTTGACCGCGCGGAGAATTGCGGGCCAGCCCTCGTATCTGGAGTCATCCTTGACGCCAACGCTCTTTATGTCGGGTATAACTACGAAATATTGCCATACCTTTTCTGCAAGTCCGTTTTTGTCAAACTCGTCGCGAAGTATCGCGTCTGCCTCGCGGAGCGCGTGGAGTCTGTCGCGGGTTATCGCGCCAAGACATCTGACTCCCAGACCGGGGCCCGGGAACGGCTGACGGTAAACCATACCGTGAGGAAGTCCGAGCGCCTCACCCACAACTCTTACCTCGTCCTTGTAGAGAAGCTTTACAGGCTCAACAAGCTCAAACTTGAGGTCCTCGGGAAGTCCGCCTACGTTGTGGTGAGACTTGACCGCCTTTTTGCCCTCTGCCTGCTTTACGGATTCAAGAATGTCGGGATATATAGTTCCCTGCGCCAAAAATTCAACGCCCTCAAGCTTGCGCGCCTCGTCAGCAAACACCTCGATAAATTCCTTACCGATTATCTTTCTCTTTGCCTCGGGGTCGGATACGCCTGCGAGAAGGTCAAGGAAACGGTCGGTCGCGTCAACGTACACAAGATTTGCGTCAAGCGACTTGCCGAAAATCTCAATTACCTGCTCACTCTCGCCCTTACGCATAAGTCCGTGGTTTACGTGAACGCAGATAAGCTGCTTGCCGATAGCCTTGATAAGAAGCGCGGCAACAACGGACGAGTCAACTCCGCCCGAAAGCGCGAGAAGCACCTTTTTGTCGCCGACCTGCTCGCGTACTGCAGCAACCTGCTCGTCAATAAACTTGTCTGCAAGCTCTTTGTTTGTGATACGAAGCATCGTATCGGGTCTTACGTTTGGATTGTTCATGTCCTTGTCCTCCGCAAAACAGATCTCACAAGCGTGAGAGGATTTTATGTAATAATTATAAACAACTTTGTTTTTATTGTCAATAAAAATGACAAAAAAATACCTTTTTTAAGACAAAAAATTTCGGGCGCGTCACGCCAGTTTTTTGTAGAAAAAACATAAAATGAAGGATTTCTCGAGCCAAAATCAAGGATTTGAAAAAAATTTCAAAAACCTATTGCAAATTTCAAAAAGGTGTGATATAATAGGTGCGTTGTAAAAAATACAGGGGTATAGCTCAGTTGGTAGAGTACCGGTCTCCAAAACCGTGGGTCGTGGGTTCGAGCCCTTCTGCCCCTGCCAAAACAAAGGTCGCCAATCGGCGACCTTTTTGTTTTGGCAGAGCCAGAAGTGGCTCGAAATCACATAACTCAACGCTCTGCGTTGAGTTGAGGGTTCAGAGCCCGCCGTTATTGGTTTTGATAACTTCACTCGACCATCCTTTTCTTTTTGGCAACGCCAGAAGAGGCTCGGAACCGCATAACTCGGCTTTGCCGAGTTGAAGGTTCAGAGCCATACGTTCGTCGCTTTGCTCCTCACTCACCGAGTTTTGCTCCGCAAAACTTCGCATTTCAGGAGCCTTGCTACTGAAATTTATCCATTGCCTTTGGTAACGCCAATCGGCGACCTTTTTATTTTGGGAAAAGGAACTATCTATGATTTTTGCTGATACACAAAGCGGTATTCCTTTGGCGCCATACCATATGTTTTTTTAAACAATTTACTGAAATATAACGGATCATTGATTCCCACCGAATAACTGATCTCGTTTACCGTTCTATCGGTTTGTGCCAAATTGTCCGCAGCAATAGACATTCTGTAGTGGTTAAGATATGCGATTGGCGAATCCCCGATGTGTTTCCTGAAAACGGCATGAAAATTAGACTCGGACATGTTCGATATGTTTGCCAAGGTTCTAACCGTTATTTGTTCAGCGTAATGCTCTGTAATATATGTAAGTGCGCGTTGTACTCCTTGATGCATTTCGTTTTTTTTCGGTGTTGCCATTTGCAACAGATACCCTAACAGCTTATAGCAATCACTATAATTTTTCCATATATCGTTCGTCGCAAATATGCGGTCGAATAATATATTTAACTCATTTTTAAGATTATCATTTACAATGACGGGAAATTGATACAGCGAATCTAACGGAAATGCTTTGTTTACCTCAACATCAATAAAGATCCAGCGGCAACTCATTTTGCCGCTTTTTTTGTTGACGTGGTGCACAATGTGTTGTTGAACACCAGATGGAGCAATAAAAAAACCGCCGTCCCCGGTTTGCTTTTGCTCGCCGTTTCCGAGGGTGATATCATAACTGCCTTCAACCGATTGGACGATTGAAAGATACGGCAAAACCTTTGCATGCTTGACGTTTTCGTTGTACACGGAATAAAACCCGCTTTTTTGAAAAAACTTTATGTTCGCATTTTTTATTTCCAAAATCATCACCTCAATAGTATTATACATAAATTTTACAGGATTGTCAATTGATTTTAATAGTTTTGTTCTGTATAATTATCTTGAGGTGATGATATGGAATTTTATACGCAAAATGGAAACGTCCGTCCTATCCGGTTGTCTGAATCAACAAGAAGATTTGCCTATGACTCTTTAGGGCGCAAATACGGAAAAGACACCCTAAAGACGGATGCGGTATATCTTGACCATATTCAAGGCTTTGACACGCTTTCGCAGATAGAAAAATACGATATCGCCATCAAAGAGATCGCTGCAAAAGCCCCTATCCGCATTTGTGAGGGGGAAAGGCTGAGCGGCGCCGCGACATTGGGGTGGGCGATCGGACATGTCGTTCCCGCGGTCTATAACGGCGCTCCCGTTTATCAAAGTAACAGCCACCTGACCGTTGATTTTGAGACGGTCTTGAAGGACGGTGTCAGCGCAATAAAGGCAAAAGCCGAGGCGGCGCACGAAAGATACAAAGGTACGGAAAAAGAAGCCTTCGCCAAAAGCTGTCTTAATTGCATCGAAGCCCTTGAAATATGGCACGAGCGATATCTCAATACGTTGAGCTCGCTCCCTGAATATCGGGCAAATTACGAAAATCTCAAGCGCGTTCCGTTTGAGCCTGCGCACAGCTTCTACGAGGCGGTGCAAAGCATTTGGTTCACCTTTGCCTTTATCCGTCTTTGCGGAAACTGGCCGGGTATCGGACGAATTGACCATTTGCTCGGCGATTATCTGAAAAAGGATCTTGAAAACGGCATTTTGACTCTTGACGAGGCACGTGAAATATTGGCGCATTTCTTTATTAAAGGCTGTGAGTGGATAAACGGACAATATATCGGAAGCGGCGACGCACAGCATTATCAAAACATTGTACTCGCAGGCATTGATGAGAACGGAAACGAAATCACCAACGAAGTGACCTATCTTGTTCTTGACATTCTGGAGGAGCTTGGTATCAGCGATTTTCCGACCACCGTTCGTATCAATAGCAACACGGATGAGAAGCTTTTGCGCAGGGTTGCAGAGGTTATGAGATACGGTGGCGGTATTCTCGCTCTCTATAATGAAGATTTGGTTATCTCGGCTCTGATAAAGGACGGATATGACGAACGCGAAGCGCGCAAATTTGCCAACGACGGTTGCTGGGAGGTTCAGATCCCCGGAAGGACCTATTTTGCGTACGTTCCGTTCGACTCGCTTCAGATCCTTCAGAAAAAAACGCTTTGTGAATATGAAAGCGACGTTGAGCTTTCAAGCTTTGACGCGCTGTATGAAAAATATATCACCGATCTGTACGCACAAATCGAAGCCATCGCGCGAAGCGTAAGCTGTGCGTTTTCGAATTTGGGAGCTGATACAAAGGAATGGAAATGGGGTCCCCAGATGCCGTGCACGGTGGTTTCGCTGTTTGAAAATGGGTGTATTGACAAAGGTCTTTCCTATCTTGAGGGCGGACCGATCTATAATATGATCTCGCCCCATATCGGCGGCCTTGCGGACACCGTCAACAGCCTTTATGCTATAAAAAAGCTTGTCTACGACGAGAAAAGAGTGACGCTTGCACGACTTTTGCAGATATTGAGCGATAACTGGGAGGGCGAGGAAACGCTCCGTCAATACGCACTTAACCGCTACGCTTATTATGGAAACGATAACGACGAGGTTGATGAGATTGCGGCTCGTTTGCTTTCGGATTTTGCGGATATTTGTGCGTCCTTCAACGGAAAATGCGGATATCGCTTTCCTGCCGGTGTAAGCACCTTCGGTCGTCAGCTGGAATGGTCGCCAAAAAGGTTGGCTTCTCCTCACGGCAGACGAGCGGGAGAGGTCTTGGCGGCAAATTGCTCTCCTACACCAAGCACCGACAGGGAAGGAGCTACGGCGATCATTCGCTCCTACTGCAAAGCCGACCTTTCAAAGATTGCCACGGGCGCGGCGCTTGATATCAAGCTGCTGCCGTCAAGCGTGGAGGGTGAGGACGGGCTTCAGGCGCTGATCTCCTTGATGCGCGGCTTCGTAACACTCGGCGGCTTCTTTATGCAGCCCGACGTGGTCGATGCAACCCTGCTTCGCGAAGCGCAGAAGCACCCCGAGAATTATCAAACGCTTTCAGTTCGGGTCTCGGGCTGGAACGCTCGCTTTGTCACGCTAAACAAAGAATGGCAGGATATGGTGATCGAGCAAAATGAGCACTGAAACGAAATTAAAAGTAACCGAGATACAACGATTTTGTATGCACGACGGTCCGGGTGTTCGCACAACCGTTTTTTTGAAGGGGTGTCCCCTGCGTTGCGCGTGGTGCCACAATCCCGAAACGCAAAAAAACGCTACGGAACTTCTTTTCTATCCGAGCAAATGCATTGGGTGCGGTACTTGTGTCCATTCTTGCCAAAGTGAAGCCCATATCATCAAAGAACGGCATTTTCTTGACCGCGAAAAATGCATTTTGTGCACCGAATGTGCAAGCGCTTGTCCTCCCGGTGCGTTGGATATCTGCGGCGAGGATATGTCAATTGAAGTAATACTGTCCGTTGTGGGAAAAGATAGAGCCTTTTACAGAGAAAGCGGAGGGATTACACTTTCGGGTGGCGAGCCGTTTGCCCAAGGGAATGCCGCGGTCGAATTGCTGAAGGCCTGCAAGGAAAGAGGGCTTCACACAGCGGTTGAGACCTGCGGATATGCAGATTCCTATGTTATCCGTAATTCTGCGCCATACGTTGATCTTTTTCTATGGGATATCAAAGATACAAATAGCACTCGACATAAGCAATATACAGGCATATCCAACGAGACCATTCTGAAAAATTTATCGCTCGTTAATGAAATGAACGCTAAAATTCGTCTTCGCTGTATTATAGTCAATGGAGTGAATACCGACGAGTGCCATTACTCCGCTATTGCTGATATCGCCAAAACAATCAAAAATCTTGACGGAGTAGAATTGATTCCGTATCACGCCTACGGAGGAACAAAGTCGGTGTTTCTCGGCGGCGAGGATAACGGAAGAAAAGAATGGATCCCAACCGATCAACAGCTTGCGTACGCTAAAAGGATTCTGCATAAAATGAATGTCAAAAGTTTTTGACGCTTTCGTTGATTCAGCCTCGCATAAAGTTTTAGACATCGGTTTAAGTCCATACGAAAACTCCCCTAAATATCTTTTTCGTGCGCTTTTCACAAAAAAAGAACACCAAGGCAATCGCCTCGGTGTTCTTTTTTGACCGCGCCAGAAGTTGCTCGAAATCACATAACTCGGCTTGCCGAGTTGAAAGTTCTGAGCCATACGTTCGTCGCTTTGCTCCTCACTCACCGAGTTTTGCTCCGCAAAACTTCGCATTTCAGGAGCCTTGCTACTGAAATTTATCCCACCGTTTATTATGAGCCTCGCTACCAAAAATCATCTATTGCTTTTGATCGTTTCCATGCGATTGACACCCCATAAAATTTGTGCTATAATAATCCCAGAAAAAACGCCGTCACAGGCGCAAAAGGAAGCTTCTATGAATAAAAACAACACACGAGAGATGCTGATAGCTCATTATCAATCCTACCCCGAGCTTGAAATATCTGATGTCTTCAAATACATATTCCAGAGCGCTATGGGCTGTGAGCATTTGGTGTCCAATTATACCGACGCGGTGGATTATATCAGGCGCGAGCATTCCGCAATGCAGTCTCCGTCCGCAATACTCACGGACAGGCTTGACGGAGAATACAGCCGTGTTCATCTGTCGTATCTTGAGCAATGCCTCAGCGCAGAAACGCTTGGAAAGCTATTTTGCAAATCCGCTGTGGCTATGCCGAACGGCAAGGTTGAAATAGAAAACAAGCTCAGGGTCGCAAGAGAGCTTATAGCAGACGGCAGTCTCCCCTTTTCTCCCAACGAGTTTGACAGCGCCGCGAGCGCATGGGTGGAGCAGTCCTTCCCCGCGATACGCCACTCCGAGAAATTCCGAGAGGTCTACAAGCCGGCGTACCGTGTCATAGCGAATAAATACGTAAATTTCCTGCCCCTGTTTTGTCAAATTGATAAGCTGCTTCAAAAAGGCTCGACAATAGTTGCCATTGAGGGCGGAGCTGCATCGGGAAAGACCACTCTCGCAGGAATGCTTGAGGATATCTACGACTGCACAGTTCTTCATATAGACGACTTTTTCCTACGCCCCGAGCAGCGCACACCCGAGCGTCTGTCCGAGATAGGCGGCAATATGGACAGAGAGAGGTTTCTCTCCGAGGTGCTTGTTCCTCTCAGCCAAGAAAAAGAAATTTTATACAGAAAATTTGACTGCTCAAATCAAGAGCTTATGCCGCCCCAAATCATCTCCCCAAAAAAGCTCACTATTATCGAGGGCTCGTACTCAATGCACCCAGAACTTGCAAAATTTTATGACCTGTCGGTGTTTTTGGAGATTAGTCCCGAGAAACAGAGAGAGCGCATACTCACACGAAACTCCTCCGCCTTTGCCACTCGCTTTTTTGAGGAGTGGATACCAAAAGAGAATGAATTTTTCTCGCATTTCGGCATAAAAGAGTCCTGTGACGTTCGCTTGTCTACGGATTTTTGATAATTTTCACTTAAAAAGCTCATTGCATACGTCAAAAACTAATTTGAATGGAGACTTTTATGAAAAAACTATTTACACTTTTACTCACGTTAAGCCTTATAATCTGCATAGGCGCAGTATTGGTCGCCTGTGACGAAGACGATGGATCAATGGAAAAACACACCCATTCTTTCGTGATTGAAAATACCGAGAATCAATTTCTCAAAGAGCCCGCGACCTGCCAGTCGGGAGCTGTTTATCGTAAGTCCTGCTCCTGTGGAAAAGCAGGAGATGAAACATTCACTGTCGGTCAACCAATAGAGTGTGTCAAAGCGGCTATCGCTGAGGAGAAATATCTCAAGACTCCCGGCACCTGCACGACTCAAGCGGAATATTACGTCTCCTGTAATATGTGCAAAAGAACGTTTGACGAAACCTTTTTTGCAGGAGATGCCGGTCATAACTACGTTGACGGCATCTGCACCGTCTGCTCTCAGCCCAAGCCCCACGAGCATACCTTCTCTGATGAATGGGTTCACAATGAGTACGAGCATTGGCACGAGTCAACCTGTGAGCACGAGGGCGAGATATCGGATTCGGCAAGTCACTCGTACGTTGACGGAGTTTGCTCCGTCTGCGACAGACCCGATGCAGATACTCACCAGCATACTTTTGAGACCGAGTGGTCGGCAGACCATACCTATCATTACTTTGCCGCGACCTGCGAGCATACCTACGAGAAAAAGGATATGGAGAAGCATGATTACGTAAACGGAATCTGTTCTGTATGTGATTTTAATCTGGCTTCTCTCTGTGAATACGAGCTTAACGCAGACGGCGAATCCTATACCTTGAAGAGCTTTGGCTACAGCTTGTTCGCTTATGAGGGGGATATTGAGTTTACTCTCCCCTCAACCTACGACGGAAAGCCCGTGACCGCTATAGGAGCGGAGGCGTTCAGATACTGCTCAAGAATTAAAACCGTAATTATCCCTGAGGGTGTGACAGTCATCGGTAATAGCGCATTTGACTACTGTGAGGACCTTGAAAGCATAACTCTCCCCTCAACTTTAACAAGCATAGGTGACTCTGCCTTCTGGGGCTGCCAAAAGCTTGAATCCGTTTATATTCCCGATGCGGCAAGCTGGTGCAACATAGAGTTCAGCTTCAGCGGCGCAAATCCGCTGAGCGAGGGCGCGAAGCTATATATTGACGGCGAGCTTGCTACCCATTTCGTCATACCCGAGGGCGTGACGAAAATAAACGGCTATATTTTCAAAGGATATAAGCATCTGACAGGCGTCACTATTCCTTCGTCGGTCACCGAAATAGGCGCAAGCGCATTCAACGGCTGCACAAATCTTACATCTGTAAAGATTCCCGAAAAGGTGGAAAGAATAGAGGACTACGCCTTTTACGAGTGCTACAGACTCGTTGAGGTGTACGACTACTCAACCGCGCTCACGATTGAAAAAAACTCCAGCTGGCACGGATACGTAGCGGAATACGCGCTTGTTGTGCACATAGAGGATAGCCCCTCAGAGCTTATCTTTACCGAGTTTGATGGATACAGATTCCTCGTCGGCGGGGAAACCGAGTATCTTTTGGGATACAACGGAAGCGACACAGAGCTCGTGCTCCCCGAGACCTCGCCTCTCAATCATCCTTACGAAATCTACCGATACACATTTTACGAATATACAGATATAACCAGCGTGACAATTCCCGCCGGTGTGACTAAGATAGGCAGCAGCGCATTTATGAACTGCGAAAAGCTTGAGAGTGTGTCCATCGACTTGGGCGTAAATTACGTAGGCAGCAGCGCGTTCAAGGGTTGTGTAAGCCTTAAGTCCGTAGTTGTTCCGTCCAGCGTTGAAACGATTGGCGCAGTCGCGTTTGAGGGCTGCTCCGCTCTTGAAAGCGTCACGTTGTCCAAGGGCATCAAGGTAATAGAGGGCGGCGCATTCAAGAATTGCGTAAGCCTTACCTCTATTACAGTACCCTCAACTGTGACTAATATAGGTTCTGTATACTCAACCGGCGTATTTGAAGGATGCTCGTCACTTGCAAGCATTACTCTGCCTGACGTCGTTCTTGTAATTGAAGGAAATGCATTTAAGGGCACGGCGTACTATAACAATCCCGAAAGCTGGGAGAACGGCTTGCTCTATATCGGAAAGCATCTTGTGTCAGCAAGCCAGGATATTTCGGGCGTCTGTACCATCAAGGACGGCACGCTGTCTATTGCAGGATACGCGTTCTTGAACTGCAGTCAGATAACCGAGATCATAATTGCTCCGAGTGTGGAGCAGCTCGGCACATTTGTATTCCAGGGCTGCAGCGGTATTACAAAGGCAACTATGCCGACGTCTGCTGTAAGCGCTCTGCGCGAGTGTCCCATAACGGTGGCTGTGATAAACGGCGGAACGCACCTCCAAAATTCAGCTTTTTATATGTACACAAAGCTCACCACCCTGACGATTCCCAATAGCGTGACCGAGATCGGAAGAAGTGTATTTAATAGCTGCGAGCAGCTTGAAACCATAAATCTCCCCTCTACTATCGTATCCATCGGTTATTGGTCGTTTAACGATACCGCGTTCTATAAGAACGAGGCTAACTGGGACGCGGACGGAGTTCTTTATCTTGGAAATTATCTTATAAAGGCAAAAAATACTCTGTCCGGTGACTATTCAGTCAAGGACGGAACTACCGTTATTGCAGAGGAAGCTTTCTCAGGCTGCAATATCACGGGACTGGTAATACCCGACAGCGTAAAGACTATCGGATACGATGCATTTGAGGACTGTTATAACCTCAAGACCGCTCACATAGGCGCAGGCGTGACACTTCTGGACTTTGCATTTGCTAATTGCAGAAGCCTTGAAAGCGTGACGGTTGCGGTTTGCGATGGCTGGCATTATATTGACAACTATAACCGTGAAATATCTCACATCTTCAGCACAGATCCTGCAGTCAACGCAGAATTTGTAATATACAATCGCAAATTGTGGCGTAATTGATAAAATATCCGACGATTTCATCGGGGCAAGTCTATGGCTTGCTCCGATTGTTTTTCAGACCGCCAAACACAAGTTGTTTTTTATGTATATATTGACTTTATATGCCATGTATGTTATAATTCAGCTATCATGTAATGTGCAAGGAGTGCCAAAAAATGAACAACATTCCAAGAAATCAGCATCCCCGCCCCGACAGGCTCCGAGAGGATTGGCTCTGTCTTAACGGCGAATGGGATTTTGAAATAGATAACGAACAAACAGGCGTTGAAAAAGAATATTTCAAGAGAGATAGCCTTGACGGCAAA
>JAZRCL010000068.1:0-33702 GCA_045659745.1 Eubacteriales bacterium | reverse complement strand
AGCACCTACGTCGTAAACACCTATTATTTTCCCGTCCTCACACGTCGCCCTGCCCCCAACGCCAACGCGTATTCCCTCGGGCAGAGATATGTAGCCCTGATTTATGGTGTCGCTGTACGCATAAAGCGAGCCCTTGCACATGCGCGTCATTATCTCGCTTATGTCGCTCTGCACGGCTTTGTAGCTCAGCATTATATTCTTTCCCGACAGCACGACCGACGCGCGCCTCCCAAGTCGCACGCGTATCTCCTCCACCCTCCCCTGTGAGCTTAGGGCACAAATCTCTTGTACCAACTCATACGGCAGGGATTTTTCAATTATCTGCGGCAACCCCTCCGCTTGTTTTATAACAGTTTTTATGATCATACGAAAACCCTCTCTTACAAAATTATATTTACCTGACACTGCTTTAAGAACGAAAAACAAAAAAGGCTTATCGCAAATTCTGCGATAAGCCTTTTTTTATTTTAAGGAAGATTTATTTTTGAAAGCTCCTTGTCGGGAATTTTCTTTTCCGTGGTCTCGGTTATTTTCTTTATCTGCGCGCTCGCCTTGTCAACGGGAATACACGTTCCTGCACCTGCAACACAGCCTCCGGGACAACCCATACCCTCGATAAGACAACCGTTTTTCTTGCCCGCCTTTGCAAGCAAGAGCATCTTGCGGCATTCGTCAAGACCGTCGGCGTGCTCTATCTTGACCTCGACGTCAGGATAATACTCCTCAACACAGTTCTTTATAGCCTCGGCAACTCCGCCCGCACACGCAAATCCGCGTCCTGCAGCAGTAGCCTCCGCCTCAAATTCCTCACCCTCAAAGCTTGACAGGTCAACCTCTTTTGCATCAAACATTGCCGCAAGCTCCTCAAAGGTTATAACGAAATCAACGTCACTTCGCACTGATACTCTTCCCGCCTCAAGCTTTTTGGACGCGCAAGGGCCGATAAATACTACTCTCGCGTCGGGATTTTGCTGCTTTATACTTCTTGCCGTAGCGACCATGGGCGTCAGAGTGTTGGAAACCTGATCAATTATAGTTGGGAATTGCTTTTTAGCAAGCATTGCCCAAGACGGACAGCAGGACGTAAGAAGGAACGGTACGTTGCCCGTCGCTACCTCCTTGGCATAGTGTCTTGCCTCGGTAGCCGCACCAACGTCAGCGCCAATAGCGACCTCGTGCATATCATCAAAGCCAAGCGCGATAAGGCCTGCGCGTATCTGACCGAGTCCGATATTTTCTCCAAACTGACCAACTATCGCAGGAGCTACCACCGCAATAATACGGTCTCCTGTACGTATAGCGCGTATGAGCTGGAATATCTGCGACTTATCCGCAATAGCTCCAAAGGGACAGGCAACCATACACTGTCCGCAAGCAACGCAAAGGTCGTTGTCTATCTTTGCGCGTCCCAGCTTGTCGCTCTTTATAGCGCGCACTCCGCATGCCTTTGCGCAAGGACGCTCCTTGTGCGCTATGGCGTCGTAAGGACACTCCTTTTTACATTTTCCGCATTTGATACACTTGCTCTGGTCTATGACGGATCTGCCGTTTACCATAGATACCGCTCCCACGGGGCAGACTTTCACACACGGATGCGCGATACATCCGCGGCACTGGTCGGACACCACGTACGCATTTGCCTCACAAGCCTCGCACGCAGACGGAATGACCTGCATAAGCGGAGGCTCGTAATATTTGTCGCTTATATTACTTTTTGAAAGACCGCTTGTAGCGTAAACAGGCTTGTCGTTGGGTCGGAGCGACATACCCATGGCAAGTCTTACTCTTTCAGACGTTATCGCTCTCTCGCGATAAATACTCTCTCTATATTTTGGATTATCATCAGGGGAAATTGTATAGGGTATCTCCTCAAGATCACTTCTCACAGTCGCATCGTCCGACTCATACGCAACCTTTGCCACTTCTTTGAATATCTCTCGTCTGAGCACACCTATATTGGTATTTGATCCTCTCATGAAGCTCACCTCCGTTTCAACTGATTATATAATAATTTTGTTAACTTGATTTTAATCCTTTTTTGTTATTTTTGGGTTTTTTAACAAATATATGCCATCAAGCTCCGATATTGGAGTCTTTATAAGCGATACTGTCATATATATGGTCGTTAATACCGCGATTATCACTGTCACGACAATGGTGGGGGTATCCCAGACAAAGCCTTCGCCTAGTGTTGGCACGAGTGCGCCGCCGAAATTGAATATAGCGTGAAGCACAACGCAAAGCCAAATGTTTTTTGTTCGCACAAGCACGACCGAGCACATCGCGCCGATAAGGAAGGAATAACCTATCTGCTGTATCACCGCGCCGGGTGACATGTAGAAAAAGTTAAGTGAATGAACTATTCCAAAAATTATCGACGAAATTATTATTGCAATAATTATGTCAAGCACACGTCCGCGTCGCTTTTCAAGTATTCCGAGAAATACGACTCCGCGGAATGCCATTTCCTCAAAAAGTCCAACACAAAAGCACTCAAGTGCCAAAAGCGCAATCATTCCACCGCTCGCGGTCACCTTCTCCACACCCATCACAAGAGTGTAGATATGCAGGTTGTTTATCACCACGGCAAAGGCAGGAATACAAAAGACGAGAGACTTCAAAAACGGCTTTCTTATCGGACTTAATACGTTATATTCAAGATACCACAAAAGCACAAGGAATACTATTCCGCCAAGTCCTCGTGTCAGAGTCATACCCACAAGCTGCTCGGTGGTCTTATCAAGATTTATTCCAAGCCGTTGGAGTCCTACTATCTCGTAAATTCCCAAAATTATGATAGCGATGGCGACCACGGCTATACAAAAATATCTTTTCTTCAATTCTTTTCTCCGTTTTGGGTGTTCTTTTCTTCCCTTTTTCTCGATATTTCAAGCGCGTCGCCAAGAATCTCTTGCGCGTGCTTTTTTTCGTAATATCTTTCAAAAATCAGAAGTCCGACACCGCCGAGTATCATAAGAGCGGCGATAAGCTGCGAGGGGGAAAGAAAGCTCACGACTGTCTTACCGCGCTCGTCCGCGCGGGCATATTCAATAAAAAATCTCCAAGCTCCGTAAATTATCATATAAAGCAGCAGATTGAAGGTCTTTTTCTTAAATACGAGAATTACGAACAAGGCAAATATGGCAAACAAAAACATCGCCTCAAAAAGCTGAATAGGGACGTATTTTGCATACCCTTCTGTGCCGTGCATATAAATGCCGTACCACTTATCAGTCACACTTCCGTGACAGCAGCCCGCCATAAGACAGCCAAGTCTTCCAAACGCATGAGCCACGGCTATAGAAGCTGCCGCACAGGAAGAAACGCCAAAAAAGTTTCGCTTGTGATACCCGTCCGAGAACGTGAAATGCCCAGCAACAAAGTATATAAGCAAAAACACCGCCGCGCCGCCTATAAGCCCACCGTAAAACGTAGCCCCGGTATTCAGAGAGATAACGAATTTCTCGCCATCCATAAAATTATAGAACGCCTGAAACAAAACCGCTGAGCCGTAGCCGAGCGGTATTGCAAAAAGCGCACAAATAAAGCAAAACTTCTGGAGTCTTGCGGACAGAAAAAGTCTGTCCGCAAGCCAACCGTACGCAAGAATACACACAAATATTCCCACGCAAAGAAATATCGAATATAGGTCAAGACCTAATAAAATCTCATTTGGATACATAAAAATCTCCAAGTAAAATCAATCAAAGATACCGCCGTCGTTATTGTCGTTTATCTGCTTTTCAGCAAGATCCTGCGCCGTGACAAGTATCTTTCTGGGCTTGTTTCCGTCGGCAGGACCAACGTAGCCAAGCTCCTCCATTCTGTCTATTATCTTAGCCGCACGGCCGTATCCTATCTCAAGCTTTCTCTGAAGCAGAGACGTGGATATCTTGCCCGCCTCGATAGCAAGCTCAACTGCCTCGTTAAGCTTGGGGTCCTCGTCACCCGCAGATACCTTGGCACCGTCATCGCCGCCCGACTTCTTCGTTGCGGGATTGCCGCACTTTGCAGCCTCCTCATCGATAGACTTTTCAAACTCACCGTCGTATCTTACGGGAGCGTTGTTATCTCTGATGAAGTCGACTATACTCTCAACCTCGCCGTCACTGACAAATGCGCCCTGAACACGCTGAGGCTTGGGTGAGCCCACGGGAGCATAAAGCATATCTCCCATACCGATAAGCTTCTCCGCACCGCCCACGTCAATTATGGTTCTGGAGTCAACGAAGGAGGTTACTGTGAACGCAATTCTCGAAGGAATATTCGCTTTGATAAGACCCGTGATAACGTCAACAGACGGACGCTGCGTGCCGAGAATAAGGTGTATTCCCGCCGCTCTTGCCTTCTGAGCGATACGACAGATAGCAGTTTCCACCTCGTCGGGAGCGGACATCATAAGGTCTGCAAGCTCGTCTATAATAATGACCATTCTGGGCATATACGGCTTGTCGGGATCGTTCTTTGTAAGTTCGTTATATCCGTTGATATTACGAACTCCAACCTCCTCGATAAGCGCAAATCTCTTTTCCATCTCGTTTACCGCGGAATTGAGCGCACCTGCCGCCTTCTTGGGATCGCTTACTATCTTACAGGACAAGTGAGGAATGTCCTTATATACGTTGAATTCGACTTTCTTGGGGTCAATAAGCACGAGCTTTACCTCGTTAGGCTTTGCTCTGTAAAGGATACTTGTAATTATGGTATTGATACACACCGACTTACCCGAACCCGTAGTACCCGCAACAAGAAGGTGTGGCATCTTTTCAATGTCAAATATGACGGGCTTGCCCGATACGTCCGCACCCAAGCAGGACGCTATCTTACTCTTATGATTCTGGAATTCGGGAGTTTCAATAAGAGTTCTGAGAGAAACGGTCTGACGGGAATCGTTAGGAACCTCGATACCTACCGCCGCCTTGCCGGGAATGGGCGCTTCAATTCTTACGCCCGATTTAGCAAGTGCGAGCGCTAAGTCGTCAACGAGGTTCGCAATAGCGCGGACTCTTACTCCCGCATCGGGCTTGACCTCGTATCTTGTAATAGTAGGACCGCAGGAGCAGGTTATATCCTTGACCTTTATCTTAAAGCTCTCAAGAACTTCCCTGATTATCTGCTTATTTTCCTCTATTTCCGCCTCACTTGTTCCAGACTTGAGTCCGCCCTTCTTGAGAAGATCTATCGGGGGGAACTGATATTCCACCTCATACTTTTCCTCGTCTTCCTCAATGCCAAGCTCTTCTCTCATTTCGTCATCAACCACGATTTTACCTTCAGACTCGGAATCGTCAAACTCATCGTCATCATCAAATATGACCTCGCCTGTCTCACGGTCAATAGCGGGAGTCTTTCCACCAAATACTATTTCGTCCTCAAAGTCCTCGTCAAGCGAGTCCATATTTATCGCTTCGTCCTCGTATGTGACCTCATCAGGCTCGGACTTATATACATCGCGCTTTGCGGCTGTATCTCTGCCGAACACCTTAACGGGCTTGTCGTCGCGATAAATTTCGTCGTCCACATCATCCTCGTCATCGGACAAGTCATCGTCATCAGGAAGCACTATTTCAGGCTCTTCATCACGTGTCTTGCGCTTTGCGGGTGCTTCCTTATTAGGCTTTATTTTAACGGGCTTTACGGGGATCTCATCTTCCTCGTCTTCCTCGTCTTCCTCGTCATCATAGTCGTCATCGTCATCATCATACTTAGCCTTGACACGCTTTGCGCGTTTAGGCTTGCTTTTTCCTCTGTTATCCCAACCGTTCTTGATACCGTCACCAAGCTTCGCAAGATAAACATGAAGCTCAACACCGATAAGATAGCACACCAGCACGGGAATAGCAATGCCCAGAACGAATATAGAGCCAACGTTCAAGAGCCAGTAGAATGCATATCCGAGATATCCACCTATTATTCCTCCGCTCTCAAGAGCTGCGCCTGCAGCGTAAAGCTCGGCGAAATTTGTGGGAAAATCCTGCTCTATAAGCGCAATTATTATATGTATCAACGCCGATGTCAGCAAAATAGTTGCCGTTGCCAATATCGCCTTTGCAACAGCCTTTCCATTTTCAGCAAATCTGTTCCAGAATATTGCAAGGAATGCAAGAATTACAGGAATAAGGAAAGCAACGTATCCGAAAAGTCCGAAGAAAAATTCACAAACGTAAAATCCGAACGGACCCATCAGATGCTCTCCCTCACCGCCGCCCTTGAGCTCGTTGTGAGGATTGCTTATCAGATTTGTGACAAAGCACGCCAAAAGCAGTATCGCCGCGATTGCAAATATAACGGGCAATATCTTTTTCATAACGGAATTGCCTGCACGCTTTGCTTTGCTTTTTATCTTGCTTTTAGCCTTGTTTTTTACTTTCGTCTGCGCTTTTTTTGCAACAGAGCTGCTCTTTTTTCTTGAATCAGCCATAGTAAAACATCCTTCTTAAAACGGTTTAATAAATTGTGCATTACAAGAGAGATTTGAGAGAAAATAAATATACGAATCCTCTGCGCACATTATACTAAATTATATTATAACATATATACTGAATTTTTTCAATACCCTTTACACACATAATCCAAAATATCGTCAAAATTTTTTAACATTTTTTCTCAAATTTTGTCAATTTTATGTTTATAATTCAATTATGCGTTTCTAAATTACGCCAAAAAAGGAGATTTTATGACAAATACGGCATTCAAGCTCAATTCAAAAAAATATACAGTTTTACTGATCTCATCAGTTCTTGGAGGAGTTCTCAACGGCTTTCTCGGAGCGGGGGGAGGCATACTGATAGGACTTGTACTGACAAAGCTTCTGAAGGAAGACGGAGAGCTTTTGTGCGACAGACGGGACATTTACGCCAACGTACAGCTCGCCATGATATGCGTCTCTCTTGTAAGTCTCAGTATATATTCAGCGCGTGGGGGCGTAAATCTATCGACCGCGGATTGGATAATACTCCCCGCTCTTGCGGGCGGCGCCGTGGGAAGTCTTATACTAAGAAAAATCAGCTCGGGTGCGATTGGTAAAATATTTGCTGTTCTCGTCGTGTGGTCGGGAATAAGGATGATAATGAGGTGAGAGCATGGAAGAAAAAAATTTCTCTTTTTTTAACTCAATAGCTGCTTTTATAATTGCCATTCTCTCGGGACTTGGAGTCGGCTCGGGTGGGCTCTTCGTAGCATATCTGACCGCTCTCGGTCTATCGAGCGCCGCCGACGCGCGCGGGCTCAACCTGCTTTTTTTCATACTGTCGGCAGGTATAGCGACTATTTTCAACATACGCTCACGAAAATTTGCCCCCAAGCTCATATTTGTTATGAGCGCGTTTGGAATCATGGGTTGTCTTATCGGCACGGGTATAGCAAACTATATTTCCTCTGTCGCGCTCCAAAAAATATTCGGAGGCTTTCTTATATTCTCGGGAGTGTACGTGTTTTTCTCGGGTGCAAAAACAAAAAAATCCACAAAAATCAGTAAAAATCAGCGGATTGCATAATATATATATTATAATTTAGAAAAAATTCACAAAAATATTTTAAAAACCCCTTTACAAAAGAAGATAGGTATGCTATAATACAATGAAGCATAACGCCGACACGGCTATCGGACATAAAGCCTTACGGTTTCCGGGCTTTTCTCGGACACCTCGGATTTCACCCACCGACTGCTGTGTAGAGCGCATTTGCTAAAAAATATTATTTTTCGAAAGGTGAAAAGAAAAATGACAGCACAAGAAAAGCAGGCAATTATTGAACAGTACGCTACACATGAGGGCGACACAGGTTCTCCCGAGGTACAGATCGCGATTCTTACCTACAGAATCAACAATCTCACAGAGCACCTCAAGGGCAACCACAAGGACAACCACAGCCGTCGCGGCCTCTTTAAGATGGTTGGTCACAGAAGAAATCTTCTCAACTATCTCATGAAGGTAGACATCAACAGATACAGAGCTATCATCGAAAAGCTCGGCATCAGAAAGTAATAATTGGTGGGGAGTGGAGTGATAATTCACTCCGCTCCCCTTCCTGTTACCCCACGAAAATCAACCTAATGTATACTCCACGCGGGGAATTTAGAACTTAAATATGCGGACAAATCTTGTCCCCGTATTTAAGTACTAAAGCTCCGTGTGAGAAAATAAAAAGACATGGAGGAATAAAAATGTCCACATCAATCGTAAGCTCCGCTATGGAGTTTAAGAACTACAAGGTATTTAACTACACACTTGCAGGTCGTCCTCTCGTAATCGAGACGGGTAAAATGGCAGGCCTTGCAAACGGTTCCGCACTCGTTCGTTACGGCGACACAGCTATTCTCTGCTGCGCTACCGCATCCGAGAAGCCCCGTGACGGTATCGACTTCCTTCCCCTCTCTGTTGACTTCGACGAGAGAATGTATGCGGCAGGAAAGATCCCCGGCGGTTATCTCAAGAGAGAGGGTAAGCCCTCTGAGAAGGCAGTTCTCACAAGCCGTGTTATCGACAGACCCATCCGTCCCCTTTTCCCCAAGGATCTCCGTAATGACGTAGCTCTCACACTTACAGTTATGTCTGTTGACCCCGATTGCGCTCCCGAGGTTACCGCTATGATCGGTGCTTCCATCGCGCTCTCTATCTCGGATATCCCGTGGAACGGACCTATCGGCGGTCTCCACATCGGTCTTATCGACGGTAAGTATATCGTTAACCCCACCACAGAGCAGCAGAAGAAGAGCGACCTTCAGCTCACAGTTGCCGCATCCATGGAAAAGGTCGTTATGATCGAGGCAGGCGCTAACGAGGTCGAAGACGACGTTATGTACGAAGCAATTATGCTCGCTCATAGAGAGATCAAGGACCTTCTCGGTTTCGTAAACGCAATTGTTGACGAAATCGGCAAGCCCAAGTTTGAGTATCCTTCTTGCGAGCTTGACCACGACATGTTCGATAAGATATTCAATTTCTGCGAGAAGGACGTTATGTTCGCTCTCGATACAGACGACAAGACCGTACGTGACGCAAGAATGTTCCCTGTAAAGGAAGCTATTCTCGCTAACTTCTCCGAGGAATATCCTGAGCTTCCCACAATGATGGACGAGCTCGTTTACAAGATCCAGAAGAAGATCGTTCGCCGTTGGTTGCTCGTTGACAAGAAGCGTGTTGACGGACGTGCTATGAACCAGATCAGAGGTCTTGCCGCTGAGGTTGATATTCTTCCCAGAACACACGGCTCGGGTCTCTTCACAAGAGGTCAGACACAGGTTCTTACAGTTGCAACTCTCGGTACACTTTCCGAGGCTCAGATGCTCGACGGTATCGACTCCGAGACATCCAAGAGATATATGCACCACTACAACATGCCCGGTTTCTCCACAGGTGAGGCTAAGGCAGTAAGAAGCCCCGGACGCCGCGAGATCGGTCACGGTGCGCTCGCTGAAAGATCTCTCGTTCCCGTTCTTCCCTCCGAGGAGGAATTCCCCTATGCGATCAGACTTGTTTCCGACGTTGTTTCCTCTAACGGTTCTACCTCTCAGGGCTCCGTTTGCGGTTCTACCCTCGCTCTTATGGCAGCAGGTGTTCCGATCAAGGCTCCCGTTGCAGGTATCTCCTGCGGTCTTATCACTGCAGAGGACGGCTCTTGGGATACAATGATCGACATTCAGGGTCTTGAGGACTTCTATGGCGATATGGACTTCAAGGTAGCAGGTACTCACAAGGGTATCACATCCATCCAGATGGACCTTAAGATCGACGGTCTTACACCTGAGATCATCAAGCAGGCATTCGAGCAGACAAAGGCAGGACGTGAATACATCATTGACGAGGTAATTCTCAAGGCTATCCCCGCCCCCCGTGCAGAGGTTTCCAAGTACGCTCCCAAGATGACGTCCTTCAAGATCGATCCCGACAAGATCCGCGAGGTTATCGGTAAGGGCGGCTCTGTAATCCAGAAGATCTGCGCAGACTCCGGTGCTAAGGTTGATATCAACGACGAGGGTATGATCACTATCGCGGCTATAAACGGCGAGAGCGCTGCAATAGCAAAGTCTATGATCGACGCTATCGTATTCGAGCCCGAGGTAGGCTGCACATACAGCGGTAAGGTTGTAAAGATCCTTGCAAGCAAGGACAAGCCCAACGAGGATATTGGATGCTTCGTTGAGTACGCTCCCGGCAAGGAAGGAATGGTTCACATTTCCAAGATCTGCGACCGCAGAATAAACAAGGTGACCGACGCAGGCATCGACGTTGGCTCCGCAGTTAACGTTAAGTTTATGGGTCTTGATAAGAAGGGCCGTATGGACTTCTCCATCAAGGACGCAAATAACTAAAAAAATCTGTATTCGGGCTGCCTAATACCGACAGCCCGAATACACAAACATACAGCGAAAGGAAGAATGAATATGAACTCCGAAAACAACAACAAACAGAAGCAGATTTCAGTACTTGTCGCTATTATGGGCGTTCTTACCGCTATTCTTCTGGTCTCAGTCGCAGCTCTTATTATTGCGGCAATAGCAATGTAAGGAAAGGAGAACTCTCGTACTTATGAATTTTTCAAACGTTAGCACAAGCTCCAAGAAAAAGATGACCCTTACTGCTATGTCCGTGCTTGCGGTTATTCTGGCTCTTTGCATCGTCATTATTGCAATCGCGGGAATATACGACGCGCTGACAGGAGTTGGCTTTTCAAACGGTCTTGCCGCAGACAAGCTTACCGACTTCGTAGTGACGAAGGAAAACTCTTTGCACGGCTCGCTTATACTTGTAAACAACTCTCACGAATACACCTTCCCCGATGACGACGATCATCTTACGAGCATGTATAGCTACAAGAACAATAACGGCGGCGGAGGCTACGGTCTTATCGACTCATCGCTTATGCTGCACACGGACGCTATATCCCACGCTCACCAGATGCTCAACAAAATAAGCGACAAGGCTGACGCAGATTTCGTCGTTTCCTCCGCTTACCGCACTTACGAGCAACAGCAAAACATACAAAGCACCATATCCGCAGGATACAGCGATCATCACACAGGCTATTGCTTCTCGGTAAAGAGAACGGAAACTCCTCTTTCCCCTGATGACTATGAGTGGCTTCACGAAAATGCTCAGGACTACGGATTTGTAATAAGATATCCTGAGTCCAAGGCTCATCTTACGGGTGTTTCCGAGTACACAAACTGTCTTAGATACGTCGGTGTTGCTCACGCCAACGTTATGAAGCAGGAGGGTCTCTGCCTTGAGGAATACATAGAGTATCTCAAGGAAAACGCAAGCAACGATCCCATCGGTGTCAAGTGCGAAAACGGCGAGCAGTATTTTATTTACTACTACGCGTTTGAGGGCAAGCAGATCAACATTAAGATTCCCAAGGATGCAGAAAAGTATCCCTTTGAAATTTCGGGAACAAATGACGGCGGTATAATCGTCACCATTAAAGTAAAATAACAACTATGCATAAAAATCCGTTTCTTATTGAAACGGATTTTTATATTACAAACACAATTTTTTTGCATAACCCCTTTACTTATTTAATTATTTATGATATAATGTATCTGTATGAATATTTATCCTAATTCCCAGATAGGAGGTTCTCTATGCGCAGTTGTTCACTTAAAACAACAATACATTTTGAGGGCAATTCTCTTTCCCGTCTTTCATCACTTGAATATAAAAAAGTATTTATAATAGCAGACCCCTTTACCGTGTCCTCGGGACTTATCGGAGCGGTCACAAAGCACCTTGAGGTTTCAAGCATCGAGTACACCGTCTATTCCGACGTTGTCCCCGACCCGTCGGTTGAAAAGGTCGTGCTTGGCGTCTCGGCTCTTGTAAAGGAAATGCCTCCCTGCATTATAGCGGTAGGCGGCGGCTCGGCGATAGACCTTGCAAAATGCGTAAAGCAGTTTGCTCATCAGATCCACCCCGAGTATGATCCCCACTTTATCGCAGTTCCCACCACAAGCGGAACGGGTAGTGAGGTGACGTCGTTCGCAGTAATAACCGATACAGAGAAAAATATAAAGCACGCGATTATTGACGATTACATTCTTCCCGACGAGGCTATTCTCGACGTTGAGATGGTAAAAACAGTTCCCTCTTCCATCGCGGCAGACACGGGTATAGACGTTATGGCGCACGCGCTTGAGGCATACGTAAGCACAAAGGCTGACTATTTCTCGGATATGTACGCAGAAAAGGCAACCTCGCTCTGCAAGCATTATCTCGTCCGCTCGTATAAATACCCCCAGACACACGAGAACAAGGCAAGAGAGAAAATGCACGTTGCGTCCTGCCTTGCGGGAATCGCGTTCAACGCGGTATCCCTTGGTATCTGCCACAGTATCGCGCATCAGCTCGGCGCGCAGTTCCATATACCTCACGGCCGCGCAAACGGTATAGTTCTCCCCCACGTTATCTCCTTCAACGCGGAGATCGACGAGAAGACTATCGTTTTGCAGAACCCCTCTCCCTGCGTCTCCAAATACGCAAATATGTCAAGACGAATCGGTCTGATCAGCTACGACGATATAGCCTCGGTAAAAGCACTGAACTATTTTATAAGATCCATGCAGATAGAAATGGGCATGCCCGTTTGTGTCCGCGAGGCTCTTCCCAAATGCACCTACGAGGAGTACGCGTCCAAGATCAATGCTATGACAGAAGCGGCACTCAAGGACAGATGCACCGAAACCAACCCCCGTGTTCCCACGGCGGCAGATATTGCGGATATCTTCAAGGCAATCTGGTAAAATTACATAGAAAAAGGACATCGGAAGATAGGGACGTACTCTTAAGGATAGTTTTGAGAGTACATTACCTACCGACAGAAAAATAGAAACCGCAGATTGATTTTCTGCGGTTTTTGTGCTATAATGGAGGTATAAGTAAATGATGAATAAGAATATATGGAGTTGTAAAAGGTAAAATTATGGATAAAAAATTAAGAATTATCGACAACTTGGAAAATATATGCGAACACAACAATGTTGCATTAGAAGGTGATTTGGTTTGCAAATGCGGAAATCACTATTTTAAAATATATCATTCAGGTAAGCAAACTAAAGGGATTTTGGCTCCATATTTAGTTAAGAACAATCATCAAATAGTTATTGAAGCAAAATGCACATGTTGTGAACATAGCATAATAATTTTTGATAACAGTATAGATGGAGTTAAGAGATCTAATGCTGATGAAACAACGAAGAAACTGTTTAATATTTTAAACGATACATATTCATATAAAATACATTTGATGTATAACTACTTCGAGAATAACTTTAAGACAAACTTATTTGAAGATTGTTTTATAGAAATATCTAACAGCAAATTTAAGAGGCCTCGTCGGTTATTTGAAGGTTGGTAAAACCCTCCCTTGTGTAAAGGGCGCCTTTGACGTGAGAACATTCTACGCTGATATTTTTGCTTTCTGGTCATCAGCATACCCTTTACAGAACCCCGCTATGGCGGGGTTTTCATTATACATAAAAAGGACATCGGATTTTCCGATGTCCTTTTTTTCATCAATATTTACCCTCAAGTCTTTCTCTGACCGCCGCGATAAAGCCTGCAGTGTTAACCGATGTAGCGCTGACGCCCTCATCAACAAGCCCCACAAGATCCTTTGTCATAATGCCGTCGTTGAGCGTTTCTATACACGCCGCCTCAAGATTGTCTGCGAATTCACAAAGCTCTGGAATTTCGTCAAGCTCGCCGCGCTTGCGGAGCGCGCCGCTCCAGGCATAAATAGTCGCCATTGGGTTTGTGGACGTATCCTCACCTTTAAGATGTCTGTAATAGTGACGTGTGACCGTGCCGTGAGCCGCCTCGTACTCATACTTTCCGTCGGGAGATACGAGAACAGACGTCATCATAGCAAGCGAGCCGAATGCGGTAGATACCATATCGCTCATAACGTCGCCATCGTAGTTCTTGCAAGCCCATATATATCCGCCCTCGCTTCTTATTACGCGCGCAACGGCGTCGTCAATAAGTGTGTAGAAATACGTGATACCAAGGGACTCAAATTCTTCCTTATAATAATTGTTGTAAATATCCTCAAAAATAAGCTTAAACGTCTGGTCGTACTGCTTGGAGATAGTGTCCTTGGTGGCAAACCAGAGGTCCTGCTTTGTATCTATTGCAAACTTGAAGCAGGAATGAGCAAATGACTCAATAGAGGAATCCTTATTATACATTCCCTGAAGCACACCCGAGCACTCAAAGTCGTATATAATCTTTGAGAACTCCGTGCCGTCGTTGCCGCAAAATGACAGAGTAGCGACACCGCTTGTAGGCACGCGGTATTCGGTTGACTTGTAAACGTCTCCGTACGCATGACGCGCGATAGTAATAGGCTTTTTCCAGTTGCGGACTACGGGCTTTATGGAATCAATAATTATAGGCGCACGAAAGACCGTTCCGTCAAGTATAGCTCTTATCGTGCCGTTAGGAGACTTCCACATCTCCGAGAGATTATACTCCTCAACCCTCTGCTTGTTGGGCGTAATAGTCGCGCATTTGACTGCAACTCCGTATTTAATAGTAGCATTTGCGGAATCAATGGTGACCTGATCTTTGGTTTTCTCTCTTTCGGGAAGTCCAAGATCGTAGTATTCAGTTTTCAGATCAACAAAAGGATAAAGAAGCTCATCCTTAATCATCTGCCAGATAATTCTCGTCATTTCATCGCCGTCCATCTCAACGAGGGGCGTAGTCATTCTGATTTTCTGCATTTGTGGTCTCCCATGTATGTACTATGTATTATTCTGCAAGCTTATTTTCACCCGTCGCGTAATCTATCTCTATTCCCGGCTGAATGTTATAGACGTAAACGCAAAAGCTCACGCCCTCGCCATTATCCTCCATCGAAAGCGCTTCCATAAGGACTCCGCTTGCAAGCAGGTTGTCGCCCTCAAAGATGGGAGTCACACGGTAAAGCACGTGATTTCCCGTCTCGCGAACGTAGTCTGCAACCATATTTTCAAACGGAAGCATCCCGTCAACGTTGAAATATCTCGTTCCGGTGATAAGATTTTCCTTGTTCGCGTTCTCCGCAGTCAGCTGCCATCCGATAAGATGCGCGCGGTTATATAGCCAGCCGCCCTCAACGAGATCGGAATCATATCTGTTCTGCTCCCAGCCCGTAGGGTATACACTGCTGATGCTTCCGCGCTCCTCGTCGTCAGCGGGCATTATGTCATTGCCAACGCAAGCCATAGTCACGGTGCATCTGCCAAGCTTATCAAGCTCACCGTAGTTCTCAAAGGATTTTGTAGTATACTCGCTCTCCTCAAAGAACGGGGTGTTGTTATTTATAATAACGTACGCCGATTCTCCGTCGTACTCGGGGATACTATCAAGGTTTGCGCTCGGAGCATTATTAGTTGCGCCGTTGTTCTTGTCTCCCATCGGGAGAGATATTTCCCCGTTATCAAACGAGGAAAGCAGACTGTCGCAGGACGCAAGACACAATATGCCTGCGAGCAACGAAAGTATTATTAAGAGACTTAAAAATCTTCTTGCCTTCATATCAGACTCCGTTATTTTACGTAAATTTCCTCTGTTATATCGTGCGAGGAGCCACCTATATCACATCTGCTCTCAAGCTTCCACTCACCCTCGGGAAGCTTAAAATACATAGTAGCGGGATATACTTTATTCCAACGGTATACAATAATTTTACTTATCTTTTCTGCATACGGTAAAATATCAGTATTCTCTACAAAACAAACGTCACCCGCGCCCGCGACAGACAAAAAATTATTGTCGCAAATGGCAAAGTTTGACGTGTTCTGCGAGAACATTTTACATGAATACTCGTTCATATAAAGTCTTTTTCCCATATTATCGTTGAGTATTCTGTCGCGCAGAACAGAGTCCTGACTCTGTCGGCGTGTACCGAACATCATGCCACCATTGTTATCAAGGCAAACAATAACAGTCATATAAAACCTCGGCTTACTTTATTTTTCTGCACTCGATATAATATCTCTTATCCTCGGCATGTCCCATAGAGAAAGTCTTTCTGGGCAGCGCGCCGTCGCAAATAACCGTGCGGAAAAGCTGATTTTTCTCCATTCCATCAAAGGTAAGTCCAACCGCATTAGGCTTTTGAGACAACGCGTAGGTTGACTCAAGTCCGTGTATGTAATCCACCTCGACACCCTCATGGGTCTTTATGTAGGAATCGATAAACTGCTGAACACTGCCTACTGTGAGCTGACATTCGGGAGATTTTATAACTATCTCTCCCTTGACACCGCCGTACGTGTACTCAATTCTCTGCTCGTCATCGGTCGCACCGCAGAGATTTTTTGCGTAAGACTCAAGCTCACAGATAAAGCTCTCGGGTTGAACGCCGAACATCACTCTGTATATAGGCTCAAACTCAAGTGCGGAGTCGTGAAGATTGACGATCTCGCACAGCGCGTATCTTGCAGGGTGAGCCTTTGCCGCGTCAACACCTATCTCCGCCTTAATTTCCTCGTAAAGAGCCTTTGCCGTTGCAAGGGAATGGTTGCCGTCTCCCATAGCAAAAAGCAACGGAGGGCAGTTTATGCCATACTTTTGGAGCATCTGCTCACTCGTCGCAAGCTCTGAAAGCGCAAGGTTTATTCTATCAATATCCGCCTCGGGAATAAACTTACCCGTAACGTGACCACCGCCAAGCATAAGGTCGAAGTTGTATGCAAGCTCGTATCCCGCGGACTTTTCGCAGATAGGCTCGATAACCGTTTTCTGCTCGTCGTCAATAAGTATCATTATATGAGGAAGCTCTATCTCGGCGTCGCGTCGTATTCTGACTCTGGGGGGAATTCTGTCAAGCACAGTTCCCTCAGTCGCGCGGATTAGCGACTCCGAGCCCTTTGAATAGTCGTATTCTTCAAGGTCAACAGCACCGATTATGCCGCGTCTTACCTTGCCGTCGGACTGCACTCTCTCAAGGTATATCATTGTGTTTTTATGGCACACGAGAACATCATTAATATACTCACGCATAGTCTGATTTATCTTATCTATTCTCTGCTCGGTCTCGGACAGATACGCCTCGGGAAGAATAATATTAAGAGCCGAGGGAGAGCCATCGACAAGCTCTGTCGCCTTTTCCCAGTATTCAGGCTCACTTGTAAACTGGTCGCAAGCAACGGTTGCCCAGAGACTACCGTCAACCTTACCAAAATTCGGTAGATAAATATCTGCGGGGTATAAATATTTCTTCATATTGCCTCCTGTGTTTTTTTCAGAGTTTGAATATCTTAATCGACTTTACAGCACTACCGTCGGCATACTCTCCTACCTCGCCAAGTGCGAAAAATTCTCCGCTCTGCGAGCATATGCGCACTCTCTGTCCAAGGTCGAAATTGGTTTTTATTTTCTTCTGATATATGGGGCAGCCATCTCTAAAAAGCTTTTCAAAGAAAGGAGAAAGCTGTATTTTGGGTATATCGTAAAACAGTTTTTCCGCGTCCATAAGTATTGATGCTCTGCTACCCTCGTCCATAGCCTCAAGCTCCGCTATCGTGGAGGTTTGCGACAGCAAGACTCCACAGGCCTCATCGCGTCGCAGAGTCGCCATAACTCCACCGCAGCCAAGAGCCTTGCCAATGTCCGCGCAAAGCGTACGTATATAAGTGCCGCCCGAGCAGGTCACCGTGAGTATAAAGTCCTCTACTCTGTCAGTGGGTTTGCAAGAAATGTCAAACACCTCGACCTCTCGCGCCTGACGCTCAATTACAAGACCCTGACGCGCCAAGTCATAAAGCTTCTGACCGTTCACCTTCAATGCGGAATACATGGGCGGTGTCTGCATTATTTTGCCCTTGAAGCTGTCGCAGACTTTTGCAACCATGTCATATTCAGGAAGCTCGCCCTCATATTTTTGAGTCACCTGGCCCGTAATATCCTCGGTGGCCGTTTGGGTTCCAAGGCGCAGAGTTGCCGTGTAGGTCTTTCTGTCAGACGAGATATACTCGCAAGCCTTTGCCGCGCGTCCAACGAGTACTACAAGCACACCCTCGGCAAGCGGGTCAAGCGTTCCCGCGTGTCCCACGCGCTTTGTGTTATAAAGCTTTCTTATTTTATTGACAACGTCGTGCGACGAGATACCAACAGGCTTGTTTACCGCGAGTATTCCACCCGGTAGATTGTCAATTTCAGTGTGCTTTACCGACATCAGTTAAACCTCACTATAGCTGAACAAATGGAAAATCCCTTTTCGGAGAAGTTCTTTTCGTATTCTGTCATAACGTTTGTCGCCGCGCGCTCCGAGTTGTGAAGATCACGCGTCATCCAGACCATTTCAAGTCCAAACGCCTCAAATTCCTCAAGCGAAAAGTCAAAAAGTCCCGCGTTGTCGGTCTTGAATATCAGCTCTCCGCCGACTTTTAAGAGATTTTTATATCTTTCAAGAAAAATTCTGTGAGTCAAACGTCTCTTTGCATGTCCTGCCTTGGGCCACGGATCGCTGAAATTGAGATATATTCTGTCAAGACTGTGTGGCGGAAACCAATCCTCAAGATTTGCCGCGTCGCCAATAATGAAGCGGAGATTGTCGGGTCTTGTTTCCTTGCACGCCATAGCCTTCTCCAGCGCAATACAGCACACGTCAGGCACCTTTTCCATAGAAATAAGGTTTATGTTATGCTCTGCCGCCGCAGTTCCAACTGCAAAGTTTCCCTTTCCGCAGCCTATCTCAAGACAAAGCAGCTTTTCTTTGTCGGAGAAAGGCGCTTGGGGGTCGTCCTTGAGGGACGTGGGGTTTTCTATAAGTATTTCTGCGCACGCCGCGATTCTCTCTGCGCCGTGCTTCTTTTTTCTCATTCTCATACGTTAAATCTGAAGAGAACTATGTCTCCGTCCTTCATAATGTATTCCTTGCCCTCGGAGCGAACGAGTCCCGCTTCCTTTGCAGCAACCATATTGCCGCAGGACACGAGGTCGTCAAACGCGATAACCTCGGCGCGAATAAAGCCGCGCTCAAAGTCACTGTGTATCTTTCCAGCCGCCTGGGGCGCTTTTGTTCCCTTTGTGATAGTCCAAGCTCTTACCTCCTCGGGTCCTGCCGTGAGGTAGCTGATAAGTCCAAGCAAGGAGTAGGACGCCTTTATGAGCTTGTCAAGACCGCTCTCGGCAATTCCCATATCCTCAAGGAACATCGCCTTTTCATCCGCGTCAAGCTCTGCTATCTCGGACTCGATGCCCGCGCATACCGCAATAAGCTCGGAGTTCTCTGTCTTTGCAAACTCCTTGACTGCCATGTAAGCTGCATTGTCCACAGGCTCGCTTGCCGCCTCGTCCTCGGAGACGTTTGCAACGTAAATTACGGGCTTCATCGTAAGCAGAGGCGTGTCGTAAAGACAAGCTCTCTCGTCCTCGGTCAGCGTCATCGTTCTAGCGCAAAGACCTTCTTCAAGAGTTGCGTGAATGCGCTCGAAAAGCTCCAGCTCGGAGGCTAACGTCTTGTCGCCCTTCATAGCCTTTTTGGTTCTGTCGATACGGCGCTCTACCATCTCCATATCCGAGAAAATAAGCTCCATATTTATGGTCTCAATGTCGCGGAGCGGATTTACGCTTCCGTCAACGTGAATGATATTGTCGTCCTCAAAGCAACGAACAACGTGAATTATCGCGTCACACTCGCGGATGTTGGAAAGAAACTTGTTTCCAAGTCCCTCGCCCTGCGCCGCGCCCTTAACAAGACCTGCAATATCAACGAACTGAATTATCGCGGGTGTGTACTTTTTGGGGTCGTACATCTTCGCAAGCACGTCAAGACGGCTGTCAGGCACCGTCACCACGCCCACGTTGGGCTCTATCGTGCAGAAGGGATAATTTGCGGACTCCGCGCCCGCGTTAGTCAATGCGTTGAAAAGTGTTGACTTTCCTACGTTAGGAAGTCCTACTATACCTAATTTCATAATGTTCTCATTCTCCTTTATTTTCAAGGGTTTTTAATTTTTCATACACCATTTTTACACCATTTTGTAATTTTCGGTGTTTTAATGTTGTTTCATTTTTTATACGCAAAAAAATTTACGCATTTTCTTCAAATTGTCTCACCGCATCCAACATGGATTCTGCCGACACGTGTACGTATCTGTCCATAGTAGTTTGAAGATTTGAATGTCCAAGCAATTTCTGTAAGACCTTGGGATGCACGTTGCGTTCAATAGCCCTTGTGGCATACGTGTGACGAAGAGAGTGCATGGATATGTGCTTGATCTCTGCCTTTTCACAAATCTTATCCAAATGTGTGTCATAAGCACTGTTTTTGGTAGGCATCCCTGTTCTGAAGTTAACAAAAACCAGATCACGCATGCAAAAGTAATCTTCCTTGCCCGATCTCAGATCCATGAATTCAAGAATCTGGGATAACTCAGGTGACTCTTTTCTTGTACTGCGTTCTTCATAAAGCTCCTCAAGAATAGCATAAGCTTTCTTGGTAAGAGGAATCGTGCGGTAGCTAGATAATGATTTGGGAGGCCCGGCTCTCCAATAGCCCACTTTGTACCTGTACTCAAGCGTTTTATTAACGGTAAGAGTCCTATTTTCAAGGTCAACCATGTCCCATGTAAGACCAACCATCTCCCCTGTACGAAGACCCGTCTCAAGCAAGAGAGCATACTGACGATAGTTGCGAGTGCGCTTGGCTGCAACCAAAAACTTTTTCTGCTCGCTGAGAGTAAGAAAATTGATGTCATCCACAGCCTTCACGGGCTTAGGTATTTTGACGTTATCAAGAGGATGCTTATCAATCATATCGTTCATCCTTGCGGCCTTGAACATTGAGCCAAGCATAATATATGTCTGGCGCATCGTCGACCCCGCATAATGATCTTCCATATTTTTGAAAATCATCTGACAGTGAATCTGTCTGACGTCACTCAATTTTAATCTGCCAATAATGCCGTGAGCATCTTTTGTGTAGCGTTCACGATAGTTTCTCACCGTGTTAGGCGCCAGTCCACCGGAAACGGTTTGAATCCACAACTCAAACCACTCATCGGTGGTCATCTCCGCCAAAGCCGGCGTGCGCGAATGCTTGTCTGCGTACTGCGCTTCACTTAGCCAATTTCTCGCCTCAGGAACAGAATTGAAGCATTTTTCAACACGTTTTCCGCTTCGTCCAACAAACCTTGCCAGGTACTTGCCATCTTTTTTTTGGCAAATTCCCTTTCCAATTTCTTTACCTTTTAAATCTTTTCCCATATTTACTCCTTTCCGGTGTGCAAAAGGAGCCAATATAACATCTTATTATATCATATTAACCCCTTTTTTGCAACCCCTTGCCATTCAAATTACCAAAGTTTTTTCAATGAATGTTTCAAAAGCTTTGCGCTTGACAAGCTTTTTCGACCCAACAAACAAAACAAACGGACAGTTGGGCTCACGCAACATGCTGTCGAGCTTGTTGATTCCAATGTTGCTATATTCTGCCGCCTCGCGCACGGTAAGTGTCATCTTATCCTTGATTGCCACTTTTTCTGCCATAACAGATATGTCTCCTTCCTTCTAAACTCGAAGCTATTCCGTTTGTTTTGTTTTTTTGTAAATTGTCCGATGATTGTTTTGTTTTTTGCTTCTACTATAATTATGCATTTTGAAACGAAAAAACCGTTCAATTTTGCCTTATTTGGATTTTTCCCTCCTCTAAGCCCATATGTAATGATCAGCAACGACTGTCTCCCTATTGTGCCCAAGAGCCTGTGACGCCTCGAAAAGCGCCCTGCGATCGTAGCATACGCCCTTGAGGTCACTGCGACAGTAATATGCGCCGGATACGTCGCGGTATCCCGGGAGCATTCTTTTTCTGCCGCCCTCCTCAAAATAAAGGTGAGCAAAGCGCTTGACGTTGCGCCTGCCGTTTGACGTCATGTACGAATCTACTACTTTATTTTTATATACGATAAGACGCTCATTCTTGTATTCACTAAATTCCCTTTTACACGCGTTATAGATTCTGGTGGCATATTCCGCGCGATACGAGTGAATATCCGCATTCTCGGTAGGTTTGGGAAACACTTTACCGTCACCCGCTTTGGAGCAGAGCTTTTTGACCGTTTCGATCTCCTCCGAGGACCCAATAATAGGCGAGATCCTGAGTCTGCCACCCTTAGTGCCACGTTCAATATCAAGACAGAGTCTGCCCTCGTGTTTGATAAGATCCGTTCCGCGAATCTGCGCAAGCTCGGCGCGACGAAGCCCGGTGCACTTGCAGAACGTTATGAGATCCTTGTTATTTACCACACTGAAGTGCTTGTCCCTTGCTGCGTTTCCGCGGCTTCTTTTGATGTTTTTGCGCTTTCTCGCGGGTGTCGTGATGTCAAAATCTGTGGTTTTGCAACCATAGAGCTTTGCAAGCGCAGACAACTGAAGCTTAAGAGTATAAGCAGACAAGCCCCTATCAATACCGTCCTGAATCCACCGCTCCGCAAATATACGACACTCCTCAATTGTGCGAGGCTTGTGGCCGAGGATGGGGTCTATCGGCTGTTCCTTGGACCAACGGACGAAGTAGCAGCAATGCTTTAGGTAACTTCTGTACGTGTCCCACGAGAATATGTAGTTGCCACACGTTCCGGCAAGCTTGGCAACGTATTTGCTCCTCCCTATCGCGAGTTTGGAGTCAAGGCACTCCTTGACCTGTTGTTTAAGTGATTTTGCGGGTTTCTTTCTGCCCATAATGTACCTCCTGTTATATAAGAAATTTTAGTGTTAAAGTTAATACATCCCCACCTGATATAATGGCACGGTAGGACTGCCTTGCGCATAGCGCGTTGGGTGGAATTTCCGTTTTTATATAGCGATTTTTCAAAAATTTCTATATAATAGACTATTGTTTTCCCCCATTTAGACCTTGATAGCCGTTTACTCGGTCATGTTATTCCCGAGTAACCGTCTCTCTTGTCTTTTTTCTCCTTCCTTCTTTCTTCTACATTCTCCATCATTCTTTCCTCTTTCCACTCCCCATCTTTTTTTCTCCATCATTGTATCCCCTCTCACTATTATTATGATGGATGAAGTATGCTCGTAACATTTAATGTGCAAACGCGATCACAATGTGGCATTACCTGCCGCGAAAAACAAAGAAGAAGAAGAACGCCCCTCTCTTTTGAGAGGGGCATCTAGTTGCCGTCATTGTTTAGTTTTACTTTTCAAGTTATTGCTTGATAAGCCAGACGAGAAATGTCGAGCCAATATACTGCAACGTACCTTCGATGTGCAGATATATTCCGTAGCTCTTATCGTCACCGACTAAGTCGAGATATCGCATGACTTCTTGCATCGTCTCTGCGGTATGTGCGATATGCCCATCCTCCATTGTCGTGAGAACATAACCTCCGATGCTAAGGTCAATCACCTCCAGCGCCTCGGGCTCAAAAAAGCTTTTAAGTACCTTTTGGTTCCAACCGGTGCGCATTTTTCCCTTAATGTCATCGGTCAATTCTTCTTCGACCAACGTGCTTACACCATTGCGCATACCACAGTAAGGACAGCCAACATAATATATGTCTCCCGACATAATATCCTGTGCTTTTCGTCCGCACGCAGGGCATCGGTTGTATCCCTGCTCAAAGTCGATGTTGCTGTTCATGTTGTTTTTTGTTTCTTTCATTGTTTTGTTTCCTCCATTTGTGTATTTATTAGGCTGTTATAAGCCTTCACTATTATTATGACGGATAGGAGGGGGTCGTAACAATTAAAATTACCATTGTGTCCAATAGCTGTATTATTGAGGTTAAAAATCGCACAATATGAAAAGATTACCGTTCTAAGGAAAAAGCCGCTATCGCGGCGTGTGTATCACGCTTTGATAGCGGCTATTCGTATGGAATCAATCCAACTGCTTTTTCAATTCCTGAAAACTTTCCAAAGCACTCTGCAAATTATCAATAATATCATCTGCGAGCACATCGGGATCGGGAAGATTGTCAAGGTCAGCGAGAGACTTGTCTTTGATCCAAAAGATATCAAGGCTTGTCTTGTCACGCTTCAAAATCTCGTCCACGCTGAATTTGCGCCAACGTCCATCGGGATTCTGCTCCGACCAAGTTTCCTTGCGCTCGTGCCGATTTTCGGGGTTATAGCAAGCGATAAAATCTTGCAGATCAGCATCACTCATCGGGTGCTGCTTGAGAGTAAAGTGGATATTGGTACGGAAATCATAAATCCAAATATCCTTTGTCTGTCTATCGGGGCTTGCAGGCTTTTTATCAAAGAAAATAACATTTGCCTTTACGCCAGGTTTATAAAATATACCTGTCGGCAGACGGAGAATGGTATGCAAATCTGTTGTCTGGAACAACTTCTGGCGTACAGTCTCACCCGCTCCGCCCTCAAAGAGCACGTTGTCGGGAACGACAACCGCAGCCTTACCCGTTGCTTTCATAATCGTATTGATATGCTGAACAAAGTTAAGCTGTTTGTTGGAGCTTGTCGTCCAGAAATCCTGACGGTTATATACGAGATCTTCTTCCTCTTCCTCGCCTTCTTCATTTGTCATCGTGATAGATGATTTCTTACCGAAAGGCGGATTTGTGAGAACATAGTCCACGCGATAACCGGGATCGGTCAAAAGCGAGTCGCCCTGCGTTACGGGAACGTTACCGTAAATATCACCGATGTTATGGAGATAGAGGTTCATCAAAGCCATCTTGAACGTGGTCTTAACAAGCTCATTGCCGTAGAAGGTTTCGTTTTTGAGAAATTCCTTCTGCTCTCTATCCAATGTATAATTTTCGGGATTGGTGAGAAATTCTTGTGCGGCAAGGAAGAAACCTCCCGAGCCACAACAAGGATCGGCAATGGTTTTCTTCGGTTCAGGGCGCAGACACTCAACCATTGCACGAATCAAGGGACGTGGCGTGAAGTACTGACCGGCACCACTCTTAATATCTTCCGCGTTCTTTTGGAGTAATCCCTCGTAGATTTCGCCCTTTACATCAGAGGACATAGAAACCCATTTTTCTTTGTCAATCATCTGCACAATGCGGAAAAGAATCGCCGCATTGCTGATTTTATTACTTGCCTGAGAGAAAATCTGACCGAGAATGCCGCCTTTTTGTGCCAATGTTTCAAGCGTTTTCTTGTACTGTTCTTCAAGCTCTGCACCTTTGAGCATATTCATATCCGACCACGTATATCCCTCGGGAATACCAGTAATCTTCTTATAAGGTGGCTTGGAATATTCATCCGACATCTTCAGAAAGATGAGATATGTAAGCTGTTCAAGATAATCTCCGTAAGATACGCCATCATCGCGAAGCGGTGCACACATACCCCAAACTTTAGAGATTATTGTTGTTGATTGTTCACTCATTTCTATTTTCCATCGCTTTCTCTGTATTTTCAACACATTTCACAATATCGTCCTTGGAGCGATAGTCTGCCGGAAATTGACTATTTATATCCAAGTAAGGGACACCGCCAAATTGCAAATCACATTTTGCATCATAATCAAATGTAGCAAACATATCTATATTTATACCAAAAGGTGTATAGTTTGCGGGTTTATCTAAATAAAGTGCAAATCCAATCGGGTATGATGACATTTCAGAAACTAAAACGGAATCTTTTACATTATTAACACTAACGATTCCCGACAGACCACTAATTCGCGGCATTTGTGTGGAAACAAAATACATATACAACGAATATTTAGATGTGTCAATATTCTTATCTTCTTTATCCATAAGGAATTTGCGGAGCTTCTTATCACCCAAGCAATCATTGTTTATATCACATATCAGTGTCATCATTGCCTTGTAAATGCGTAATGGATATAAGTTTTTAATTACAAACGAGTATGCATTTCCAACAGTTAATCCCTCTTGTTGGATCATTGCATTTACTGTTTTTGCGAAGTCTGTATATGCCCTCATATACCAAGAGCCGGTATTGTTATTACATTCTCGGCAAAGACAATATTTCTTGTGCCCTCCTTGTTTAACGGTACCTTTTAATCCTTTTGTATCCCAAGGCATTCGTCCCTCTGCCCCTGCCATAGTTTTCACAACTTCTTCAAATGGCAAAACCATAACATTGGTAGAGTTAAAAGCATTCTTGGGCGGAATATGTTCTTCGGTTAGTTCTTTCATTTGTCCGCATATTTTACATTGTCCCGGATGTTTTAATGCCTTCATAAATTAATCACCATTTTGTTCTAACCTTATGTAATTATTATAATCAAGATATCTTTTATATTTGCCTACACAAGAAAGCAACTCTGTAATTCTTTCTTCAGCGCAAGTTGGATTTTTCTTTATCTCGATATATAAGCATAAAAGTTGTGTTGTCGTAATTAAAGCATGTCCTCTTGCTTCACAATATTTCAACATTTGATTAGGAAATATACCTTCTCCTCGTTCTGACAAAGGTGTATCACAATATCCATTTACAATGAGAATGGGTTTTGGAGAGTGTTCTTTTTCCTCGATAAACTGTGCAACCCATTTTTCCAATTGTGCAGCATGTTTTTCAGCAGCGCTTTTTGAAACACCTTTGATTTCGGCGACAATATCAATTCCATTGTAGGATGCAATAATGTCACTTCTACCAACTTCTGTTTCTGACAATACAAATCCAATTTCCCGCAATGTTTCTTGTACAACCTCTTCCAAAGGTGTTCCGCTTGCAGTAATCAAAATTTTCTTTTTTCGAATGTCTTCAATGTGCTTTTGAAGCTTTTTCATTCTATTTTGAATGTTTTGAAGTCTCTTCAATTCCTGTGCAAGTTTGTTTTCCTCGTCCTCTTCGGTAAGAATCTTTACATTGTTAGACCACAGTGGTAATTCATACGAATTAGATTCTGAACACAACGCACGATTCAGCTCAAACAATGCATCTAAATATTTTTTTGCGTATTTCTTCCATTCTTTTTCAGTATCAAAATTCCCCTCATCATAAGGATACGGCAATATAATAATTTTGCCTTTTTCGTATTCGAAAACTGCTGAAATTGATTTATCACTATTGGGTAATGTCAACAATGATGATTTTTTAGGGACTTCAAAATATGCGTCATAATATACTATGTCTCTTGTTGCTTGAAAGAACGTAGAATACGGAGGCTGACAAGTTATATTAAACTTTTCTCCGCTAACCATAGTTGGCTTTAAATCTATAGGTAAAAAAGAAAACATATTAAACTCTGTTACAGGATAGAGTCCGCGAAGTTTTTTTCCTGCTCTACCCAACTCGTTATGTTTGTTATAAATATAACAGTTCTCGTTAGTTGCCATAAGAACAAATACATTTTTCCCTTGCTTAAGCAGTTCAATTAGTTGAGTTTTGATTAGCGAATACTCCTCCAAAATCAAGCACGATTCATCTTCCGAAATCATTCTTTTTCCTTCAAAAGTTCTGCAAGGATCCGCTTCATAATGACGTGCCAAATAACTCGTATCTATTAAAACGGCATCATAATCCATAAAGGATGTTGCTGAACGAAAATTATTATGTATAAAGCCCTTATAATTCATTGATCCAAATGGGGTGTTTATTCCAAGAATGTTTGTTGTATTAGCAATCATTATAATTCCCCCTCAAATGCTTTTTTCAAAATGCTCTGACGCATAGCTTCGGCTTGTTGCAAAGCGGTGTCAACTGTTTGTTCAATGCTATCGCAAACTGATAATTTTGATTCAATTTTTTGTACAATTTCTTGTTGTAATGACTTTGATTGTGGATATTGAATTTTTATGGCTCTTACGGATTTTTTATCTATGGTTGGAGTTCCAACCCCTTTAACATATTTTTTTATATCGCGTTTTGCTGTTGGTGAAAGAAGATAATAATAAACATATTTGCTATCAATCTCTTCATTGAATCTCATAGCAAACATATTCATCGCAAGGGACATTGGTTTATCAAGCTTTTTCACAAAATAAACACGTCCCGCATTTCCGATTTTTCCCATTAAAACTTCATTTCCAAAAAGTTGACTTTTCTTTAAAAAGTCGTAACTATGTTTATTTATGTATTTGACATCATTGGAGAAATCGTTGTTCTCATAATTTGTAGATCGTACCATTATCGCATAGTCTGGAGTATCTAATAATGTTACATTGGCCTTTAACGTTTCATAACTGCCATTTGCATGATAGTCAGTTAATACCGAAATAATGTGATTCAAATCAGTATCTACAATTTCGCTACTGTTAAAACTAAAAGCCTCTTTTAGCACTGCCTGACGATATACCGCAAGCTGTTGCTTTGTCTTTTTCAGCGTTTCAACACCGTTATCAAGCTCAGAGAAAAGTTCTTCAATTTTGGCGACAATACGCTTTTGCTCATCATAATCAATTTGCGGAACCAACAACGAGCCAATCTTTTTCTTGGAAGAGTTTTTAATCCCACCGCCAACAAATGTGCTTTGAAGATCTTTGTATCTATCTTTTTGTAAATAATAATAATAAAATTTTACAAAAACATCTTCGGACTTTGACCTTGCACATTCAGTATGATTAGTATACGAAAAGGCTTCATTTACATAATGTATGCATGGGTTTCCGCCAGTGCCAAATACTATTCTTTCGCCGTTTTCCAAAAATTCATAATAACGTTTAATCTCTGTTGCACTTGCAACAAATAGTTTGTATTTTCCGTTTTCAACTGCTTCTCGCGAACCAATATTAGATTTCGAACACCAGTCAAAAACATCTGTAAAAGGAACATATCTCCATTTGTTGTTCATTGTCTAAATTCCTCTTATGTGTTTTAATTTGAAACTAAATAATAGTTAAATTTGAATAACCTTCTAACTGTCTTTTTCTCCAAAGATTATGTCTTTGAACATCAAATATTCCCTTCATTTTACAATGAGGGCAAACGAAGGTCCCATCTTCTTCATCGCATACTAATTGTACCAATTTCTCGTCCGCATCCCAACAATGAGAACAATAGCGCAAAGCAGGTTCTTCCCCCTCTTTTGTAATAAAAGACTCTGTGTGCCTTTTAAGAAAAGAGGATACTTCTTGCTTCTTTTTTAATGCAGCGTTTTCTTCTTTCAACGTTGCAATTTCAGCTTGCAGATCCAACGCTTGAGCACTCAAATCGATCAACTGCCGATATAACTCCACATTGTCTGCTTTTTGTGCTACACTTATAACATCTTTAAACGCATCATAAAAACTCATTTATCATTCCTCGTCTTTCTCTACTGTATTATTTGTTAACTCAATAATATGATTTATTTCGTATGCCAATTGAACCAGCATATCTATTGTAAGAATTGCTTTAAGCGAGTGTTCTTTTGTCCCAAAATTCAGTTGATCACCATGACATATTTTATTTCTAAGAGGCTGGGTCTCCCATCGTTTTTTAGAGTCAGAAGAACTTAGGATTTCTTTTTGGAGATAGTCTGCCATCGCTTCCCAAAATAATTGTCCGCTTTCTGTCATTGCAGTCATTTGGAGCAATTTGCCCTTTTCCTTATCAATATCTTCGAGCGCAATTTTAAAATAATCTGCTATGATTCCTTTTTCTTCGTCATCTAATTCCAAACCGTTCTTCTTTGCTAAACAAACAATATCAGAGGCAACACCATATATTTGACACATTAGCATGGATGTTGATGCGTAGTAATGGGCATTATTGTGCATTAATATTGCTTCGGACAAAACCTCTTTTCGTTCCTCGCAAATTACAGGACAGTTATTCCAATCGTTCTCAATTGTTGTTAAAAAATCCTTCGTACAATAGTTAAATATAATGTCTTTTGCCTTTTCTGCATCCTTCTCATCAGTGCATGCATTCAAAATACTCTGCCTTAAATTGTCATCGTCAATTAAAAAAATGGGCCATTTTAATTGTTGTAACAGGTTAATATATTTGATTGGAATTATAACTTCATAAAGCCCTTGAATAAGAGGCTTAAAATCAATGGATTTGATGGTTTCTGCTATCCTATTTCCAATATTGATAGCAGCTTGCATGGCATCGCTATAATATGTGGAAATAACTACTGAGCTTAATTTTTGCATAGCCATTGATAATTCTTGCAGTTGAGCAGAGTGCGACGTTTTAGAGATTCCTTCAAGAGCTTGTGTTGAAAGTTTTATTGATTCTAATTCGCTTTCCTTTTTATTATCCATTTACGCCACCAATTCTATATTCATTTCCATCAAAATTGCTTCATAACTCTCGCCGAACACCTCGTAGAAGCGTCCAAGACCACCTTTGCGGTCAAAGGGATTGAGGTCAAGATCACTTGTTTCAATGCTCAAAGATACGGCAATATGGTCTTTGACAAGGCGGAGCCATTCCATCTGCTCATCCGTAAAGTGTACTGCACCAGCATTGCGGCGTAGAGTCCACTGCATAAAGTTATAGTTCACTCTATCCGCAAACGGAGCAAGATTTTCGGTGTATCCCATTTCAAAGCGAATAATGGAGATAAGATCTGCAAGCTGTGCCATTGTACCGCGTTTTACCTTTTCGGGTTTCTTAATGGCATAGCAATCCCAAAGACGTTCTACGGTGATACCCTTGGCTTTCAGCTTTTCGTACAGAGCCTTCAGACCTTCAATCGCCATCGGACGGTCTTTGTAATTCTGATTGTAAATGATACGCAGAGCAATAATTTCATCTCTGTTCTCATCAATAAACTCACGGAAGGACGAAATTACACGGTCGGCATTTTCTTCTTGCTGCGAGTCGAATCCGGCAAACAGCACCTCGTCAAGATTGACGTTGTCGATAATCTGGTCGTGACTACGGCGCACGTTCTCGATATATTCACGCACTTCGGGCTTTTGGAAAGGCGCAACCGCCTCGACCACCAATGTCTTCTTTGCATCTATCAGTTGTTCTTCAGTAGGTTCTGCAGTTGCAAACTGCTCCTGTGCCTTATGGCGAATCGCATCCTCGTCAAAGGCGTTCAAAAGCTTTTCTGCAATCTGACCTGCGCTATCACCAACTGTTCCTGCAAACTCTTTCTTTTCGCTCGGTGTCATTTGGCTATTCAGACGAATGACACGGTTTGCAAGTGATGTGAGCGTATCCTCACTCTTATCACCGAGAGCTACGTTCATCATCAGTTCCCTCATACTAACAGACGGTTTACGCTCAAGAGTACGAGTGTCGGATTTTTTGGATTTCGTAACACCAACGGCATCCACGATAACAAAATGGTCTTTGTTGTCGGTTGCAGAGGGCGTGACCTTTTGGAGATCATCCTTGGAGAGCGTGCGGGTTCCGCGACCTTTCATCTGCTCAAAATAGTTCTTGCTACGCACATCTCGCATAAAGATCAAGCACTCGATAGGCTTTACATCCGTACCCGTTGCAATCATATCAACGGTAACGGCAATACGGGGATAGTAGTCATTGCGGAAAGAGCTTAAAACGCTTTCGGGGTTCTCGGCGGAATATGTAATCTTCTTGCAGAACTCGTTGCCCTCGCCAAATTCCTCACGGACAATTTGAATGATATCGTCTGCATGACTATCGGTTTTAGCGAAAATCAGCGTTTTTGGCACTTCTTTACGTCGAGGGAATAATGACGTAAACACGTTTTCTTTGAACGTGCGAATTACAGTGCGGATTTGACTTGGATTGACTATATCCCTATCAAGCTGCGAGGGTGTATAGTCTACATCCTCATCAAGCTGTTTCCAGCGCTTTTCACGAGATAGGCGGCTACGTACCTCTATCATCTGTTTCATAATGTGCGTCGTGTTTTTGCCTATATTGGTTTCAATAAGGAATATATCCTCACCTACGTTTACACCGTCAATGATTGCTTGTTCACGGGGATATTCGCTGACCACATTCTCATTGAAAAACGCAAAGGTACGCTTATCGGGAGTTGCGGTCAGACCGATAATAAAGGAATCGAAATATTCGAGCACCTGATTCCACACGTTATAAATAGAGCGGTGGCATTCGTCAACAATGATGCAATCAAAAAATTCGGGCGGATATTTTTCGTTATAAACCACCTCTTTGGGAGCTTTTGAGTCTGCCGTTACAAACTCATTGAAAGAGGTTTCCTCAACAGATTCGTCAAGCTCGTCGCCTTTGAGGATGGAATACATTCTCTGAATGGTACTGATGCAGATCTGTACACCCTCGGGAATATACGAGGATTTGAGTCTATGTACACCATAAATCTGCGAGAAGGAACGGTTATCATCCGTCGGTCTGTATGCCAAGAACTCACGCTCTGCCTGCTCGCCAAGACCTTTAGTATCCACGAGGAAAAGAATACGGTTCATTTTGCCGTATTTCAAAAGTCGGTATGCAGCAGTGATAGCCGTAAACGTCTTTCCTGCGCCCGTTGCCATTTGCACCAAAGCTTTCGGACGGTTATCCGCAAAGGATTTATCGAGATTTTCGATAGCAGCAATCTGACACTTACGGAATCCTGTAGAATCGAATTCGGGAAAGTGTTTCATATTATTCCGAACTGTATCCGCATGCTTCAAAAGAGCGCTCAGCGTTTCAGGACGATGGAAGGAGAATACTGTTCTTGAACGATATTTAATATCGTTATAATCGGTAAAGCGAGTGAGCTTGTCCGTCGCTTCGTATGCAAAGCGAATGCTGTAGATACCTTTGATCCATTTGAACGTGCTGTTTGCATAACGAGAAGACTGCCCCTCAACAGCAGTTATATTTTCCCCTTCATCCGTTTTCTTGGCCTCTATAACACCTACGGGTACTCCTTCTATGAAAAGAGCATAATCCACAGGTCCCGTGCTCGTCGGAAACTCCCGAACAGCAACACCGAGAGAAGCTGACAGATTCAAGGATTTGACATCTTGAATTACCCAGCCTGATTCTACTAACTTTTTATCGATTGTTAATCGAGCTTTTTCTTCAGGTTTCATAAAAACCTCCGTTTTTGAATATCAAGTTACGCTTTCAACTTATATACGCGATTCTTATTGCCGCCTTCAGCAATAATGATTTCCTCATCCACCATCTCACCAAGAATCTCTTTCGCCCTCGAAGGCTTCAATCCGAGAAGTTCGGCGATCTCAGCGCTCTTTGCCGAAACATTTTCGGTAAGATAGGAAATAATAGCTTGCTTATGTGCGACAGTTTTTGCCGCCGTTTTTTTATCGCCGTTTTTTATCGCCACTTTTTTATCGCCGCTTTTTCCAATTACCAGCGATAAAGTGATTCTATCGGGTTCAAAACTCTCGTTGATAACGGGTGCAGACCAACCTTGCTTTTTCCAAACGCTGAAGATGTTAGGAATACCGCTACCCGCGCGCTCACCTACATCAATGAGGTTAAACATCTTAATAAGCGTACTGTTACGAGGGTCGGAAACGCCTCCACTCTTTGCCGCCTCAACGTCGATACGGAAGCCGCCGGGATTGGAAAGCGTGGTAACGTCATTCTTCTTGATGATAACAAGACCTTGTCTGCCGTAATAGTCAGCATTTATCAAACAATTTGCAAGAGCCTCTCTGAGTGCCTTGTGCACGGGTGTATCGTCGATACGATCTCCGCCCTCAAGCTTGAACGGAACTTTAATATCCTGCGTAATCTTGTTGTAAACGCGGAAATAGAAATCATATACATTTCCACTCCAATCACCCGACGAGGAGACGATTCGGTCTGTCCAACGGGTGTTGGGATCGAACTGCTCTTGATAATCAAGAAAGTATGCAAGAAATTCTTTCACAATCTCATATTCGTATCCAAACATCAAAAGTGCCGCGGCGGTGGGGTGCATCTTTCCATCGCTCGATCTTACAAC
>JAZRCL010000067.1:0-24923 GCA_045659745.1 Eubacteriales bacterium | reverse complement strand
GACTTCGCAACACATTTGCAAAGTTCGGCAAGCGCGCGGCGTTTTACTGCTCGCGCGACCTTAACTTCCATAATATAAGCGCGTCTCACGAGTACGAGCAGGAAAGAATAGAGGTGCTCTCGGGCATACTCGGCGGAGCGTACGACGCGGTGCTTACAACGCCCGACGCCGCTCTGGGCTTTACTATGCCCGTAAAGAGACTGAGGGACGGTACTTTTTCTCTTGATTACAACGTTCGTATTCAACCCGAGGAGCTTGCAAAAAGGCTTGTTGAGGCAGGATACGTACGCGTTGATATGGTAGACGGAGCGGGACAGTTTGCCCGCCGAGGCGGAATAGTTGACCTATATCCGCCCTTTTGTCGTGTGCTTGCAAGTGACGGCTCGGAGTACAAGGGCTCTTATGCTATAAGAATTGAGTTCTTTGACGACGAGATAGACAGAATGGGCATTTTTGACGTTGATACCCAAAGACTTCTTATCTCAGTTGAAAAGCTGACGTTTGCCCCTGCGCGCGAGCTTATAGTTGACGTCGATGCGCGTGAGCGTATTTTGCGCGCGGTAAATTCACAGATAAAGGTATGTCACGACCCAAGGTCCGAGGAGGAGCTTCTGCGCGAGAGGGCGAGCCTGTCCTCAAAGGAGACCGAGATACATTTTGCGGACAAATACATCTCGCTCGTGTATCCCGAAAAGCAGACGTTGCTTGACTATTTTGATAAAAGATCTCTTGTGCTTATCCGCAACAGCGGGGGAGTCAAGGATAGACTAAAGGCAGACGTGTGGCACAAAAATCAGGCTATAATTGACCTTATTGAGAGCGGACTTATCTCGCATAAGTTTGCGGAGTATTCAAAGCAGGCGTCAGAGTTTGAGGCGTTCTGCGACAATAACGTGACCGTACACGTGGACTCGCTGGCTTACGGAGTCAGTGACAAGAGACTTTCGGGAATGTTTGGCTTCCGCACACGTCAGCCCGTGGTATACGCGGACAACTACAATCTGCTTTGCGAGGACATAGTCGCTTATATGCGAAGCGGATACAGAGTAATTATTATGGCTGAAAATGAGACCAGCGCCAAAAATCTCTGCGAGATACTTTGTGACGCGGACTTTTCGGCGGTCGTCGAGAGCAAAAAGGGAGACGTTTCAATAGCTGACGTGCCCAAAAACGTTATATATATCAAGTGGCGCGAGTGCCTTTTCGGATTCGAGCTTATAAGTCCGAGAATAGCTCTGCTTACCACGAACACCGACGCGCGAACGGGCAGCCTCAACGCGCCCTCAAAAACGCAGAAATCAAGAAAAAAGAGACGCGACGGAAAGGCTATACTGTCGTACGCCGAGCTTAACGAGGGAGATATAGTCGTTCACGAGACATACGGTATCGGACGTTATCTTGGTATTGAAAAGCTCACTATAGACGGAGTCACGCGTGAATATATAAGCATACAGTACGCGGGAAGCGACAAGCTTTGTATGCCCGTTGAAAAGCTTGACCTTGTGTCAAAATATATCGGCGCGCACTCTGACGACGGACTCGTCAAGCTCTCCAAAATGGGCGGCGAAAGCAGGAAAAAGGCGACTGCGCGTGCCAAGGGTGCGGTTAAGGAAATGGCGAAGGAGCTTATAAAGCTCTATGCCGAGAGAATGAGAAAGCCGGGTTATGCATTTTTACCCGACGACGAGATGCAGAGAAGCTTTGAGGAGGCATTTGACTACGACGAAACCGAATGTCAGCTTGACGCCATCGAGGATATAAAGCAGGATATGCAGCGAGACGTTCCTATGGACAGACTGCTCTGCGGAGACGTTGGTTACGGTAAGACTGAGGTGGCATTCCGCGCAGCTTACAAGGCAGTGCTTTCGGGCAAGCAGGTGGCAATACTTGTTCCCACAACAATACTTGCGCTCCAGCATTATCAGACGGCAGTAAGCCGAATGAGAAATTTTGCGGTCAATGTGGATATGGTATCCCGTTTCCGTACGCCCAAGCAGCAGGAGCAGACTCTGCGCCGTCTTGCCCGCGGCGACGTGGATATAATTATCGGAACTCACAAGCTGCTCGGCAAGGACATAAAATTCCGTGACCTTGGACTTCTGATAGTTGACGAGGAGCAGAGATTTGGCGTGGCGCAAAAGGAAAAGCTCAAGCAGCTTGCAACAAACGTTGACGTACTGACGCTCACCGCGACCCCCATTCCGAGAACGCTTAATATGGCTATGGGCGGAATACGCGATATGTCCATACTTGACGAGGCGCCGGGCGACAGACTCCCCGTGCAGACTTACGTTCTGGAATACGACGATATAATTATAACCGAGGCGATAAAGCGAGAGCTTCGCCGCGGCGGTCAGGTATTCTTCCTCCACAATTTCGTGGAGTCTATCGACAACGTAGCGGCAAGACTCGCGCGGGATATTCCCGAGGCGAAAATAGCTGTCGCTCACGGAAAAATGGACAAGGAACAGCTTGAGGATATATGGAGCAGAATGCTCACAGGTGAGATAGACATTCTTGTGTCTACCACGATTATCGAGACGGGAATTGACATTCCTAACGCCAATACACTGATAGTTGACAGGGCGGATAGGCTTGGTCTTTCCCAGCTTCATCAGCTCCGAGGACGCGTTGGACGTTCTTCGCGCCGCGCGTATGCTTACTTTACTTTCCCCAAGGACAAATCTGTGTCCGAGATAGCGCAAAAGCGACTTGAAGCGGTGAGGGAATATACCGAGTTTGGCGCAGGCTTCAGAATAGCCCTGCGCGATATGGAGATACGCGGTGCGGGAAATCTTCTTGGAGCGGAGCAGCACGGTCATCTTGATGCGGTGGGCTACGACCTCTATATCAAGCTCCTCAACGACGCGGTGCTTGAAGAGAAGGGCGAGGTCAAGGTTGAGAAGAAGGATTGTGTTGTAAGCTTTAACTACGATGCGTATCTTCCCGATAAATACGTAAAATATCCTTCTCAGAGAATGGCGCTCTATAAGAGAATAGCGCTCATTCAGAACGAGTACGATATGGACGACATTGCCGACGAGCTTCTTGACCGATTTGGAGAGCTTCCGTATCAGGTAGAAAACCTTTTGCGTATCGCGCTTATCCGTGCAAACGCCATAAACTTTGGTATCAAGCAGATAACCCAGATGGGCAACGAGGTAAGAATGTACCCCGACGGCTTTGATATTGATATGTGGAGCATAATGTCGCATATCGCGGGCAGCAGACTCCGCGTGGTTATGGGTCAGATGGGCGAGACTTACGTGGTATTCAGACTCAAGTCGGGCGAGAACGCGACCGCGCTTATTAACAAATTGTTTGAAAAATATATCGAAACAGTACAAAAAACAGAAAAGAAATAGTTATTTTTACGAGTTATAATAAAATAAGCATTTCTATGTTTTCTGAAAGGAATTGACTATGTCAAAAAAAATAATATCCCTTTTGCTTATCTGTGTGATGCTTGCGTCTGTGATGTCACTGGCGTCATGCGGAGGCAAAAAGGTAATGAAGATAGAGGACACAAAAATTTCCGCGAGCGTTTATGAGGTCGAGTTCTTTATGACGCGAATGAAGGGACTGCTCCAAAGCTACGGCTACAGTGTGACCTCGTCTGCGTGGTGGGGAACCATTATGAATTCGCAGGGACTAACAGTTGACGAGTATTACAAGACCCGAACACTCAAGGAAGTGTCGCAATATATGATAGCGCAGTATCTTTTCGACAAAGAGGGCTTGGAGATATCCAAGGAAGAAAAGAAGCAGATAGACGATGCGATAGATATTCTTATTGAGCTGGCCGGCTCAAAAAATGCTCTCAACTCAGTTTTGTCGGAGTACGGCGTTAATATCAATATTTTGCGTGACATATATGTCGGAGAGCTTAAGATGGATAAGGTCAAGGAGCATTTCTTCGGCACTGACGGTCTCAAGGCTGAAAACGGCGAGGCACGCAAGCAGGAATTTTTAGAGGAAAATTATGCTTGCTACAAGCAGGTATTCCTTGCGGCGTACTATTATGAGACCGAGACCGACAAGAACGGCGACACAATCTATTATACCGACGAAAAGGCAAACAAGATAGCCTACGACACAAAGAACGGAGTCACGCGTACCGATATTTACGACCCATCAAAGCTTGAAACCGACGCGTTTGGTGATACGGTTTATTATACCGACGAGAGTGCGAAAAAAGTAGCGTACGATAAGACGGGCTATCCCAAATATAAGCTTGATGATAAGAAAAACAAGATTTTGAAATATCACACCGCCGAGAAGATAGACGAGATAGGGAAGCTTGCAGAAGAGCTTGCGGCGGGCAATAAGACTCCCGAGGAATTTGATCAGATGATAGCCAAATACAGCGATAGCGATGGCAAAAATGAGAAAATGTACCTCAGAATTGAGTCGGGATATTACGGTGCTCAGGGTGAGTATTACGAGTATCTTGACGAGATAGCGGAGCTCACCGTCGATATGGAATTCGGCGAGTGCAGAGTTGTGGACTCAGGCGCGGGATTTCACATAATATACAAGGCAGAGCACGATAAGTCGGCTTATGATAACGAGGAATACAAGGACGTATTTGCCGGTTTTAATGCAGAGTTTGTGACAATGCTTTACGAGGAGCTTTGCGTAAATTACGAGGATATGATAAGCATTGACGACAAGGTGCTAAAGTCGCTTCCCGATATGAAGGACGTTGCCGCAAACTTGCTTTACTGATAAAGGACGGAGATAAAAATGGAAAAGACACAAAATAAAAAAAGAAAGCCTTTGATAATAACTCTGTCTGTGGTAGCGGTTTTACTTGTTGTGGCAATAGTTGTAGGTGTTTTTGCGATAATTGCCCATATAAACAAGTCACCCGTTATATTGAAATGCGAAAAGCAGAAAATAGATACGGCGTTTTACGAGTTTATGCTGTCACGTGTAAAGGGCGACCTTCATAACAGCGGATATGACGTTGATTCGTCTGCATTTTGGGGCACAAAAATAGAAGGCTCGGATATAACGTACGAGGAGTATTACAATCAAAAGGTTCTTGAGGATTGCAGGTATTATCTTTCTGCGCTCGTGCTTTTTGATCAGCTCGTAGCAGACGGAGATATCTCAGAACTTCCGCGGGAGTATTATGACGAGATAGACGAGCAGATACAGCTCTATATTGACCTCGGCTATATCGGAGACGGCTCTGAGGAAAAGCTTGACGGTTTACTTTCGGAATACGGAGTTGATACGGATACCCTCAGGGAGATATATATCGCGGAGGCGAAAATTCAGTATCTGCGCGAATATGTATACGGCGGTTCGGACGCGTCCAAGATAGGTGACAACGTAAAAGAGGATTATTATAAAGAAAACTACTACCGCTTCAAGCATATTCTCATAGGAAATTTTTATTACGAGTACGTGCGCGACGAGTTCGACAGCATCATATATTTCAACGGCGAGGATGGTCCTGCGCTTTACGACTACGAAAAGGGAGAGAAGCGTGACGATGACGGCGACGGAATGTACAATAAGGATGCTGATGGCGAGACTATAGCATACGACAAGGAAACGGGAAAATATCTTTATGATACAAAGAACGGCGTGACTCACTTTGTCACTGACAGCGAGGGGAAAATTAAGAAGTTTTACTATACCGAGGGTGAGATGGCTGAGCGCTTGCTGATGGCAAATCAGCTTTGCAACATAGAAAAGAAGGATTTTGCCGAGTTTGAGAAAAAGGGCGCAGACGCTTCGGTCAATACCGACTATTCAAAGACATTTGAAATTTCAAGCGGCATATATATGTCAGATATAGAAAAATCAACGTATAGCGACTATATGCTGAAAATGCTTGAAAAGGTTAAGACTATGAATGTTGGAGATATTGCTATGGTAGAGGGGGACGACGGATACCACGTCATTATGAAGTACGAGCTGGACTCCGGCGCGTATGCAGAGAGTGGCGCAAAAAAATGGTTTCAGAGCTTTAATGCTTCTCTTATAAACAAGATGTTTTTTGAAAAATGTCAAGGCTTATTTGATGATATTGAAGTGAATTCCGAAAATCTTGAAAATGCCACGTCGATCAAAGATATTGGTGCGAATACAGACTATTAACAACATTTAAGGCGAGCGACAAGCTCGCCTTTTTCTTTTTTTGTCAATTTTTGTTGAAAATAGTCTTTTTTTCTTATTGACGAAACTTTTGTTATATGTTATAATAAAATGTAATAAGGTTACGGTAGCCTCAAAAATACAGCTTTGCGAAAGGGGCGAGTACTTATGAACGGCAAAAACAGGTCAAGCAATCCCATAATCTACGACCTTATCCCTGATACGCTCAAGGCTCTGATAAAGGAAATCAAATATGACGTCCGAGCAGTCAGAGATCGCGACCCCGCGGCAAAGGGAACGGTAGAGGTGCTGCTCCTTTATTCGGGAGTTCATGCGATACTTGCGTACAGAGTCTCTCACAAGCTCTATCTTGGAAAGCACTATTTTTCGGCAAGAGCCGTGAGCCAGCTTGCGAGGTTTTTTACAGGTATTGAAATACACCCGGGAGCGACAATAGGTAGGGGTCTGTTTATAGACCACGGCATGGGAGTTGTCATAGGTGAAACTGCCGAGATAGGAGACAACTGTACTATCTATCAGGGAGTCACACTTGGCGGTACGGGTAAGGACCAAGGAAAGCGTCACCCAACGCTTGGAAACAACGTTATGGTAGGAGCGGGAGCAAAGGTGCTAGGTCCTATCAGAATAAACGACGACAGCAAGGTTGCGGCCAACGCGGTAGTGCTTAAGGAAGTGCCTCATAATAGCACGGCAGTAGGTATACCCGCAAAGGTAGTGCGCAAACACGGCAAGCCTGCGCAGGACCTTGATCAGGTAAATATCCCTGACCCGATATCACAGGAGCTTGCTAAGATACAAGATAAGCTCAACAAGCTCAGCCGTGAGCTTGAGGACCTCAAGGAAAAGACGGATAAATAAAAAACCAACGAAGAGGAAGATAAAAATGATATACCTTCTTTATAATCCCAGATCAAACAACGACCACAACGACATCGAGGTTATACTTAAGGGAAAAAGCAAGAGCAACGTTACGCACATAAGCCTTTTGGAGTATGATGTAAAGGATCTTTTACCCAAGCTTACGCCCAAGGACAAGGTGCTTGTTTGCGGAGGCGACGGAACGCTTAGCAGATTTGCGACCACTACATATGGCTTTGAGTTTCCGTGTCCCGTTTGCGCATTGAAATCGGGCACGGGCAACGACTTTGTCCGTGATATAAATGAAAATGAGACGGAAAAGATCGAAAAGCTTATTGATATAAGACCTTACCTCAAAAATCTGCCAACGGTAGAAGTAAAGGGGATTAAGGCTAAATTTATCAACGGAGCGGGCTTCGGACTTGACGGCGAGGTCTGCTATGAGGTTGAACAGCAAAAGAAGAGATCTCAAAAAAAGGCGAGTTATACTGCGGCGGCGTTAAAGCTTATCCTTGGAGGATACAAGCTTCCTCGCGCAAGAGTGACCGTTGACGGAGTCACGCGAGAATATAGGAACGTATGGTTGGTTTCTACCATGAAGGGTAGATATTACGGCGGTGGAATGATGATAGTGCCCGACCAGGACAGAGACGGAGACACTCTTTCCGTAATGATATTCCACAACTGCTCGCGCGCCAAGGCATTGACTATTTTCCCGTCGGTATATAAGGGTACTCACGTCAAGCACAGTGAGGTCGTGGAGATCATCCGCGGTAAGCACGTCAGAGTAGAATACGATATTCCTACCGTGCTTCAAATGGATGGAGAGGTCGTAATTGGCGTAAGGTCTTATACCGCGTATATGGACGGTTACGAAAAATGTGGTAAATAAAAAAACCGCGCAGAACGGTCGTCAATTATTTAGGGCCCGTGCTGCGCGATTTTTGATATATGATAGGGAGATAATATGAAATTAACTTTTTTTGACGTGTCGCTCAGACTCTTGCTTGCTTGTGTCTGCGGTGGCATTATAGGTGTTAACCGAGGGCTTAAAAACCGCCCTGCAGGTATCAGAACCCATACTATAATTTGCATGGGCTCTGCGCTTACTATGATACTTGGAATATATTTCTCGGTAATGCTCGGAAAATGGGGTGTTAATGCGAGCGCTGACGTTTCCCGTATCGGCGCGCAGGTAATAAGCGGTATAGGTTTTATCGGTGTTGGTACTATTATGGTCACTGGCAAGCAGAAGATAAAGGGACTCACTACTGCAGCCGGTCTTTGGGCAAGCGCGTGTATGGGACTTGCTATCGGCGCGGGATTTTATCTTGCGGCCATTATAGGCTGTGTGTTTATTCTTGTAACGGTAGTTCTGTTCTCAAGGCTTGAGCACGTAATGTTTGCAAAGACAAGAAACGTCAATCTATACGTGGAATTTGAACATATTGATTGCGTGTCTCAGATAATAGGAGCGTTAAACAAAAATAACATTACGGTATATGACGTTGACATATCCAAGGCAACGAGCGAGGATCCATCGGACAGAGCGGTATTTTCGTTGAGATTGCCAAAGAAAATGAGTCATGACGAGGCAATAACCATAGTCGCCGAGCAGGATAAGGTGCGCTCGGTAGAAGAGCTTTGAGAGGAGAGCGGAAATGTTTGAATTTTTAGATTTTTTGCGTGGCGAAAGTCTTGATTGGATAAGCGTGACCGTCAGACTCGTGCTTGCGGTTTTGCTTGGCGGATTTATAGGTATCGAGCGTGAGCGAAAGGGACGCGCGGCGGGCTTCAGAACGCATATTCTTATATGTCTTGGCGCGGCTATGACAACGCTGACCAGCCAATATATCGTTTTTGAACTAGGGCTCGCCACGGATCTGACGCGTCTCGGCGCGCAGGTGATTGCGGGCGTGGGCTTTATCGGAGCGGGAACCGTAATGGTTATAAAACGCAGAGAGATAAAGGGAATTACCACGGCGGCGGGTATATGGACTGCGGCGATAGTAGGTATCTGTTGCGGCGCGGGATTTTACGAGGGCGCTGTTCTGGCGGCTCTGCTCGTGCTTTTGGCAGAGGTAGTATTTTATAAGCTTGAGGGCTTTTTGCTCGTGAACCGTACTGTGTTTTCTATTTACGTAGAATATTCGGACAGTAAAAGACTTGGTGACATTGTTGATACCGTTAAAAAGAGCGGAGCATCGGTTTTGAGTCTTGAGGTTAAGAACGGTAGCACGGAGCAGGATCATCCTTGTGCAGTGTTCACGGTAAGACCTGCGAGAAAGCATTCGTATGAGGAGCTGGCAGAGTCTGTGCGTCAGATAAGCGGAGTAGTGTCTGTTTATAAGATGTAATCTGTTGAAATAAAACAAAAAAATCCTTGTATTTTCAAGAGCTTTATATTGACAATCCGAGGCTTGTTTGCTATAATATGGAATGTGTTTAACACGAATAAAAAGTAATCAGAGGTGTAAAATGTCGGTACTTTACGGAAACGCGGTGGTCGGACAGTCAGGTGGACCTACGACTGCCATAAATGCAACGCTCGCAGGTGTTATAGCGGGTGCGATAGAATGTAAGAGCATAGGTAAGATCTATGGAATGAGAAACGGAGTTGAAGGACTTCTTGAGGAAAGACTTATAGACCTTAATTCTGTTTTTGAAAATAATGAGGATAAGCTGGAGCTTCTCAAGAGGACTCCTGCGGCGGCACTTGGATCTTGCCGCAAAAAGCTTCCCACCCCCGATAAGAATGATTATGCAAAGACGTTTGAAAGACTTATCGAGGTATTCAAAAAGTATGATATCAGATACTTTTTCTATATAGGCGGAAATGACTCGATGGACACTGTTGCAAAGCTTTCGGCTTACACGAAGGATTGTGGATACGAGATGCGTATAATCGGTGTTCCCAAGACCATAGACAACGACCTCAAGGGAACCGACCATACTCCCGGATTTGGCTCGGCGGCAAAGTTTATCTCGGTAGTGACACAGGAGATAATCAAGGATACTGCGGTTTATACTGTTCCCGCGGTCACCATAGTTGAAATAATGGGTCGTGACGCAGGTTGGCTTACCGCGTCTGCGGCGCTTGGCAGAATCGTGACAGGCGAGGCACCTGATTTCGTATATCTTCCCGAGAGAGAGTTTGACGTTGATGAGTTTATCGATGATGTAAAGGCGGCTCTCAAGGTTAAGCCCAATATTGTCGTAGCAGTCTCCGAGGGACTTGTGTGCCGTGGCGGCAGACTTCTTGGTGAGGGAGTACAGAGCGGAGCGGTGGACGCTTTCGGTCATAAGGCTCTTTCCGGTACAGGTAAGGCGCTTGAGCTTATAGTTAAGGACAGAATTGGCTGCAAGGTTCGCTCGATAGAGTTTAATCTTCCCCAGAGATGCGGCGCACATATCGCGTCTGCTTGTGATATTAACGAGTCGTTTGGCGTAGGACGTGCGGCGGCGTTTGCGGCAGAGCAGGGTGTCAGCCGTGAGATGATGGTGATTATAAGAAATAACGGCGAGGACGAGCCTTATTCAAGTGTTTACGGACATATGGATATTGAGCTTATCGCAAATAAGACCAAATACGTGCCTGCGCACTATATAAACGACAGAGGTAATAACGTCACGGATGAATGTCTTGAGCATATTCTTCCTCTTGTTCAGGGTGAGTGCTACCCCACCTATAAAAACGGACTTCCCGTGTTTTTCTCGTTTGAAGAATAATATTTGTAAAATTTGTCGGCTCGAGGGAGCCGACAAATTTTTCTTTTTGTGGTATAATATACACGCAACCGAAAATGACCGCGCGCCTATAGGCGAAATTTTATTGACACGGCAATAACTCATATGGGGTTATTGCCGAATTTTTTATGAAAGGATTTTTATATGACGTTTAGACAAATTATTGATTACGTGGATTTAGTACATCCAAATGCGTTCGATGCAGACACAAAGCTCAGATGGCTTTGTGAGGCGGAGGGGATTGTTAAAAGTGAGATATTTGGAGTGAAGGCCTCTGATTTTCCCGAGAGCGTTTCTGCAGACGACTCACCGTCCGCACCTATGCCGTATGCAAGGCTTTACACATATTATCTTTTTGCTATGATAGATTTTCTGACGGCAGATTACGACAGATATAAGATCTCATCGGAAATGTTTAAGTCTGCCGTGACGTCTTACGCAAAATGGTATATAAGACGTGGGGAGGCGTGATATGGCAAGGGTAAAGATAGATAAAATAAGACTTTCTCCGTCTATTAGTGACCATGAGAGGATAGTCGAGCTTGAGAAAAATCTTTTTTTGCTTGAAAATACACTTGAGCATATTCTGACCAACATTGCCGAGGACAATATGAATTCAAAGTCACAGGGAGGTCAGTTATGAATTATTTTGCAAAGATGACAAATGCCAAAACGAAGCTACACAGAGTAGAAGCCGACTTGACAAGCGGACTTTGCTTGCCGCAGAAGAAGCCCAAAAATTCAGCTCGGGATATGCTGAATTTTTCGTCGGACAAGGCCCCCTGGCTTGCCGCGAGAGCGCGTCTGAGAAACAAGTATTATAACGGAGATTTTACTAACGGATGCGGTGTATATAACAAAAAGGTGTACTATGCCAAGGACGGTATGTTTTATTTTAACAGAAAGGAAAAATTTGCCGTAAGCACAGGAAAAAAGAATTTCTTTAATTACAACGGCAAGATAATTATTTTTCCCGATATGATATACTATAATCCCGAAACTGACGAGCATGGAAGCTTTGGAATCACAACAGATGAGATAACCTATAAAATATGCAACAGAACGGTCGGAGCAGTTGATTTCGGACTGTCGTGCATAATCAGCGACGATATTGTGCTTACGGATTATTTCAAGGTGGGTGACGGTATAAAGATAACCGACGAGGAGGGTCTTGGTATATCGGGATTTCACACCATAACCGCCACAAACAGTGAACAGGGAATACTGTATTTTGACAAGTTTGAGTTCGGTGACGGAGAAGGCTTTACGCTTACGGGCAAGCTTAGTCACGGCGCGCCTCAGAGCTGCGATGCGGCATGCGTTTGCGGAGGACGCGTATGGGTTGCGGGAGATAACAAAATACAGGCGTCGACTATAAACGACGAATGCAACTGGGCAGTTGGTGGAGATGATGAAAAATCCTCATTTGTTTGCGATTTTGACAATGGCGAGATAATAACTGCCTGTATAGAATTTGAAGGAAGCCCCGTGTTCTTCTCGGAAAAGAAGATATATAAGGTTTACGGCGACAGAGCGTCGAATTTTTATTTGAAGTGCTGCTCGAACTGGGGCGGAATACCGCAGAATATGAGTGGAACGGTTGCGGTTCTGAAGGATAAGATATTTTACGTTTCAGCATACGGCGTCACGTGCTTTGACGGAAGCGCGCCGAGGATTATGGATAACGTTCCTTTTGACGTAGTTGCAGATGCGTTTGCCGCCTCCGACGGAGAAAAATACTATATTTATTCCCCGAATAACAGCTCCTTTTTATACGTTTTTGATGAAAAAAACAATCAATGGCAGAAATACGGAGATTTGATACTGACGGCGTTTTTTACATATCAGGGGGCACTGTACGCGTGCACGGCGAACGCAATGCATTCTCTGTGGGGGGAGTCGGATCTTTTTTTGCAGTACGGTCATGAGAGCGTACCTTATCATTCGGCGGATTTTTCACTTGATATGGACGGAGGCGCGCCCTGTCGCGTGGTTATGGACATAGAATCAGGCGAGGATGCCGATTATGAGATATACGTATCGTATGATTCTGATCCCGAGCGAATTCTGATAAAAGCCCTAAGAGGCGCATTTGCCGGCAAGGCAGAGATGCTGCTTCTGCCTAAAAAATGCGACAAGTTGACTGTTGGACTCGGCGGAGAGGGCAGTCTGACAATAAGGAAACTTTACGTTGACATTGTGGGTTGATAGGCATATTACCCAGGCAAATTGTTAATCTGTTGTAAATAAATGTCCAAAGAGTTGACTTTTTCCTGTGTGTAAGTTATAATAAAGATGTATGGATTATATGATCCATAAATATTTGTTACATAAGAGAGGATGGCGATTTACAATGGGCATTGGTGAAATTATTGCGCTTGTGATGCTAGGTATACTCGGGCTGTTTGTTTTAATTACAGCACTTATTGGATTAGGAAGAGGTCTTAAGAAGACCTTGGGATCGATGGTAATGACAATTCTGTCGGTCGTAGTTGCAATTCTTTTGATGGTGCTTGTACTCAAGCCGCTTGTTCTTGACTCGGGAATGATAACGAGTGTGGCGACAAATCTTTTGTCAAACACCGAGCTTGCTGATATTCTGGATATGTCTTCGGCAATCGAGGCGGTGAGCTACTATGCTTATATGCTGCTTGCGCCCTTTGCTTTTGTGGCGCTTTTCATAGTGGTAAGAATTCTTCTTGGCATATCCATGCTTATAGTAAGAAGATTTATACCCATTCTTAACAAGCTTCCCGGTGTGGCGAAAAGACTTGGCGGTCTTGGCGTGGGCGCTGTGAACGGATTTATCTGGTGTCTTATTATTTTTATGCCCTTGCTTGGCACGGTCAGCGTTGCAAATACGGTAATGACCAATTTGCAGGTCCCCGAAAATAACGCTGAGGAGAGCATTGAGGTTGGCTCTGTGACGCTTCTTTCGTCTGAGCAGACATCCGAAATTGATCAGATAAACAAGTATATTGCTCCGTTAGTAGAGAGCGGTGCGGGTAAAGTTCTTCTCAGCTGTGGCGGCGAATTCCTGTACGACACGGTTGCGGGTGCTGAATATTATGGCGAGAGAGTTACTCTTTCAAACGAAGCCACGGTAATAGTAAGCGTTGTGAACGATTTCACCTCGGCAAGCGAGGAAGATAATATGGCCGTTATCGCAGTTGATGCGGCGCTTGAAGCTATCGGCGGTTCGCCCATTATAAAGAACCTTTCGGCAGAGGTCGTTTCCGGCGCCGCACAGGCGTGGACGAACGGCGAAACGTTTATGGGTCTTGAAAAGATATCTCTTGGTGAGATGTTTGATCCCACGATGGACGTCGTTCTTGAAATACTTGCTACCGAGAGCAGAGAAAATATATACGAAGACCTCAATTCCATTTCCGGATTTATTCACGCGCTTGACGATCACGGTATGCTTGATCAGTCGGGTGAAGGCGAATCTATGATAGACGCATTCGGAGAAAAGGGAATATTCGTGGATCTTCTCTCGTCTATTGAGAACAATGACAGAATGTTGCCTATCATTGACGAGGTAAACGCATTTGCTATCAGAATCTTTACCTCCAATATGGGAATGATCACCGATCCCCAGGAGCTTTATAATGATCTGATGCAGTCTCTTGGAGAAACGGTAAATCAGTATAACAGCGGAATGATGACTCGTGACGAAGCAAGAACCGCTCTTATTGAAGCCTTCTACAGCCACGGTATAGTTATTATAGACGAGGAAGTTGATAACGTCGTTGATGCTATGCTTGATGAGTATAACGTAGCTTACGACGATATGCCCGAGAGACTTGGCGAATTCTTCGCGGTATATCTCGGAACGGCAAGCGGAGCTCTCATTGAAAACAGCGACGGAGCTCTTTCTATGGGAGAGATGACCCTTAATTATTATTCTGTATCTAATTATAAGAGCTCTCAGGCTTATATTCTTGCAGTAAACGGCAAGTCCATAGGTAAGGCGGAAACTCTGTTCTCCGCAGAGTCAATGGAAAGCGTTATCGTGACCGCGGACGCGCTTTTGTCACATCTTGTAAGCTATGCCGAGGTAGAAGACAGACACGCGGAGACAGAAATGATCGACGCGGTTATAGTATCCCTTGTTAACGCATATAAGAATATGGACGACTCGGGTATGGATATTCCTTCCATAATGGCAGAGCTTGGCGGAGTTCTTGACCAGATGCACGCTACGTCGGTTTATGGAAAGGTTATAGATGATTTCCTTGTTGCTATCATGCAGTCTGACAAGGTTTCGGGCTCGATTGGTCTGAATCTCATTGAAATGACTGATGTTGCAAACAGCATAAATGACGGTATTTCTGACGGAGCAAAGTACGTTGAGGTCACAAAGACTGTGTCTCACAGTATAGATATGCTTGAAAAGGTAAACAACGGCGAGGCAAGCCAGGAGGTCGTTCAGGATCTTATGAAGGACATCACTCCCAGCAGCGCAAAGGTAATGCAGAATATCGCCACACCTTCTCTTATGAAGAATTACGGTGTTGGCGAGGAAAATGCAGAAAAATCTTCAAGCGCTGTAAGCTCGCTGTTTGGAAATATGGCAAATTATACTGAAAATCATCCCCAGGGCGATATGTCTGACGAGGAATACAAGGCATCTATTGAGAAGGAATCTCAGGCAGTAGAAAAGATCATTGCAGTATCCATCAAGGCTACAGATGACAAGGACGAGGCAGAGACCCTGTTTACAACAGAAGGAGAGAGCGGTGCTCTTGATATGTCGGCTTACGAAATTGTCGATCTGTTTGCTACCTCGTCGGTTGCGAGTGATACCGTAAACGACATAGTAAACGGAAACGGCGATACCGAAGGCGGTTTTGACCCCTTGGGAATTGAGGGCAAGATGAGCGAATCCGATAAGGCAGAGCTTGCGAGTGCTCTTGAGGAGTACAAGGCGAATAACAGTCACGTTGAGGGCATCGACGAGAGCCTTGCAAACATAGGTGCTGTGTTTGGTATCGTGTTCGGCGAAAACTGATATTTATTGCGGATTAAAGTAAAAATGTTAAACAAATCCGGGCGCGGGGAAGGGAACTTCCGCGCGCTTTGTATGTCAAAAATGGACGTGTGAAAAAAACAAAAAATTTCTCAAAAAAATAAAAAAAAGGTATTGACAAATGGGGAGGGTTGTGATATTATATATGAGTACCGCAATGGGATACTGCGGTCTAAGTGAATATTTGCGAGTGTAGTTCAATGGTAGAATTCCAGCCTTCCAAGCTGGTCGCGTGGGTTCGATTCCCATCACTCGCTCCATTCTTTTTTGCCGAGCGGGTGACCGTGAGGCAAAAATTTTGCACTGATTTGTCAGTGCTGTGTGCCTTTAGCTCAGCTGGATAGAGCAACTGCCTTCTAAGCAGTAGGTCGGGGGTTCGAGTCCCTCAAGGCACGCCACACGGTGGGATTAGCTAAGTTGGTTATAGCGCCAGGTTGTGGCCCTGGAGGCCGTGGGTTCGACTCCCATATCTCACCCCATAATACAGGCGCATCGCAATAGCGGTGCGCTTTTTGTCTAAATTTGACGTCGGAGGTTTTTATGAAGCGCAATACAAACTACGACAATTACATATCAATACTTGGTGAGGAGCTTGTGCCTGCAATGGGATGCACCGAGCCTGCAGCAATTGCTTACGCGGGCGCTAAGGCAAGGGAGCTGCTTGGCCATATTCCCACGAGCGCGAAGATTTCCGTCAGCGGCAATATTATCAAGAATGTAAAGAGCGTTGTCGTACCTCATACCGGCGGTATGCGTGGAATAGAAAACGCCCTTGCAGCAGGTGTTGCTGTTGGTGATTCGGCGCTTGGACTTCAGGTGCTTTCGTCGATAAAGCACGAGCAGATACCTGAGATATTAAGCTTCAGAGAGGGCTGCGATATATCGCTTGAGCATAGGAAGACGTCTTGTGTATTCGATATAGCGGTGACTCTTTATGCAGGTGAGCATTCGGCGTACGTTCGTATAAAGGACAAGCATACCAATATCGTTGAGCTTCGCCGTGACGGAGAGATAATATTCAAGAATGAAAACAACGAGCAGGAGACTTGTACTGACCGCTCGTGTCTGAGCGTTGAGGAGATAGTCGAGTTTGCTGACTGTGTGGATATAAAGGACGTAAAAGAGGTTCTTGACAGACAGATCGAATACAATATGGCAATCGCAAACGAGGGTATAAAGAACAATTGGGGCGCTAACATTGGCAAGGTGTTTTTGTCGGCATACCCTAATGATATAAAGATAAAGGCAAAGGCTTATGCCGCAGCGGGAAGCGACGCGAGAATGAACGGCTGCGAGCTGCCCGTTGTGATAAACTCGGGAAGCGGAAATCAGGGAATGACGGCGTCAATACCCGTTATCGTGTACGCGAGAGAGCTTGGAATTGACGAGGACAGACTTTACCGTGCGCTTTGCGTATCAAACCTTATTACTACGCATCTGAAGTCGGGAATAGGTACGCTTTCAGCGTACTGCGGAGTAGTTTCTGCGGGCGCGGGCGCGGGCTGCGGAATTGCGTATCTGCTTGGCGGCGGCTACCGAGAGGTAGGTCACACGTTGGTTAATGCTTTGGCGGTTGACTCGGGTGTTATCTGCGACGGCGCAAAGGCATCCTGCGCGGCAAAAATTGCCATAGCGGTTGAAAGCGGCATACTCGGATATGAGATGTATAAAGCTGGAAATCAGTTCCACGGCGGCGACGGAATAGTCAGAAAGGGTGTTGAAAAAACCATTGAAAATATCTCACGTCTTGCCCGTGCGGGAATGAGGGAGACAGATAAGGAAATTATCAGCATAATGATTGAGGAATGATAAAAAAGCCTTCTCACAAGAGAAGGCTTTTTTATATTTTTACATTTTACGTCTTGACCTTTGCAAAATTATATAGTATAATATTATGAATATTTATTTATAATGGAGTAAGTATGGCGAAAATTTTCACACCCGACTATATGTTTGCAACGTTTAAGGATATAACTCCCGAATTTTTGCGTGGCATTGGTATATCGGCGCTTCTCATAGATATAGATAATACGCTCGCGCCCTACGAGCAGCCGCTGCCTGACGAGAGTATCAAGGCGTGGTTTGGGGCTCTTGAGGATAACGGAATCAAGGCGGCATTCGTGTCAAATAACGACGCGGAGAGAGTTGACCTTTTCAACAGCGAGATAGGCATTCCTGCGTTTTCGAAGAGCGGAAAGCCATTCTCGAAAAATCTCTATAAGGCTATGGAGATACTCGGTAGTGACGTCACAAATACCGCTATGCTGGGCGATCAGCTTTTGACCGACGCGAGCGCAGGCAATAACATAAGGCTTGTGACGATAATCGTACCGCCGATTAAGGACAAAAACAATCTCTTTTTCAGAAGCAAGCGGAGAATTGAAGTGCCTACGATAAAGAAATTCGTCAAGAAAAACGGCGAGGGATACAGAGAAATATGCGGATTCTGGCTTGAAGGCCGTTATAGAAGAAACTACAAAGGAAATTGATTATGGATAGAGCAAAATTCGGTCCCGGCGGAAACGGCGAGCTGTTTTACGCAGAGGGCAAAAAATCCACCGCGCAGGCACCCGAATGGGTAAAGAGCTTTGGTCTTGACGCATATGAGTACGAGGCAGGCAAGGGCATTATGGCAGGCGAGGCGGCTCTTCGAAAAATTGGCGAGGAGGCGGAAAAGCACGGAGTTTTGATGTCGCTTCACACGCCGTATTTCATCTCACTTTCAAGCGTTGAGGAGCAAAAGCGACTTAACAGTATTGAATATATCAAAAAGTCGCTTTGGGCGGCGGAGCTTATCCACGCCGACACGATTGTTATCCATAGCGGAAGCGCGGCAAAGATAAGCCGCGAGGAAGCTATGAGACTTTCTATGGATACTCTTGCTAAGGTCATCGAGGCGGTCGGAGATACCCCTATAAAGCTTGGCATTGAGACTATGGGCAAGGTCAATCAGCTCGGTACACTTGACGAGGTTATAGAGCAATGTCAGGTTGATAAGCACTACGCACCCGTTGTGGATTTCGGTCACATGAACGCGCGCGAGGGAGGACTTTTCCGCAGTGTTGACGATTACAGATACGTGTTTGACAAGATCGCGCGCGGTTGCGGCGAGGATGTTGCAAAAAATCTACATTGTCATTTTTCAAAAATCGAGTTCACAGGCGCGGGAGAAAAGAAGCACCTGACGTTCGCGGACGAGATTTATGGCCCGTCGTTTGAGCCGCTTATGGAGGCTATTGCGAGGGACGGCTGGACGCCGAGAATTATATGCGAGTCGGACGGTACGATGCCCGAGGATGCATTGAAAATGAAAAAATATTACGAGAATTTGTTATAAGGAGATATTATGAGCAGACTTGAAAGATTCAAGAGGGAGCTTGCGAGTGTCGGAGCTGATGCCGCAGTAATTTCCTCGCAGATAAATATAAGATATATGACGGATTTTGACTACACTGACGGCTACGTGCTTATCACGAAGAATAAGTCCTACGTGCTTGCGGATTTCCGCTACATTGAGGCGGCTAATATGACGGTTGATAAGTCGCAGTACGATGTAGTTATGCCCAACACGTCAATGCTTACGTGTCTGTCATCCCTTATGGACAACGAGGGTGTTAAGAGCGTGCTTTTTGAGGAAGCGACTCTTTCCTACTCGGATTACGAGCGAATGAAAAAAATGTTCGTTGGTAAGGAGCTTTCAGAGGGTGCGTCAAAAATCGCAGACGGAATGAGACTTTACAAGGACGCAGGTGAGATAGAGAAAATGAAAAAGGCGCAGGCTATCACTGACGCGGGATTTTCTCATATGCTCAAAGTCCTTACACCCAATATGACCGAGATAGAAGCGGCCCTTGAGCTTGAGTTCTTTATGAGAAAAATGGGTTCGGACGGACTTGCCTTTGATACTATCGCGGCGTCGGGTACGGCATCGGCTCTGCCTCACGCGGTTCCGAGAAACGTCAAGCTTGAAAAAGGCTTTTTCACTCTTGACTTTGGCGCAAAGGTTGACGGATACTGCTCAGATATGACAAGAACAGTCGTGCTTGGCAAAGCTGACGAGGATATGAAAAAGCTTTACAACACCGTGCTTTTGGCACAGACTACTGCCCTTGAGGCACTGCACGAGGGTATGCTTTGCCGCGATGCAGACAAGATTGCGCGCGACATTATAAACGACGCGGGATACGAGGGCAGATTCGGTCACAGCCTTGGTCACGGAGTCGGAATGTATATCCACGAAGCGCCCAGACTTGCAAGCATTCCTACCTACGACGTCAAGCTCTCGCGCGGTCACGTTGTCACCGTCGAGCCGGGTATCTACCTTGAGGGACAGTACGGCTGTCGTATCGAGGATATGGTCGTCTGCCGCCAGGACTGAAGCATTTACGACTTTACGCAGAGCCGTAAGGACCTTATTGAATTATTCTGATAGACTTTTTAAAGGTGTTTTAGTATGAATGTTGAATTTTTGAGCGCGGCTGCTCAGCAGACGGCAGAACAGGCGGCTCCCGCTATTGAATGGAGCGTGTGGGCTTGGGTATGTCAAAGCACGGGCTGGAATTATACGGCTCTTACCGTGACGTTTGCTCTGCTTTGCGCCATAGTACCGTATCTTTTGGGTAGCATTAACCCCGCTATAATCTTTTCCAAGGTGTTCTTTCACGACGACATCCGCAGTCACGGAAGCGGAAACGCGGGCGCGACAAATACCCTCCGTACCTACGGCAAAAAGATGTCCATATTGGTGCTTGGATGCGATATACTTAAGGCTCTTATAAGCGTAGGCTTTGGCTGGCTTATGATGGGACACTCATTTGGCGGCGCGATTGCGGGATTTTTCGTAATACTCGGACACATGTTTCCGATATACTATAAGTTCAAGGGCGGAAAGGGCGTTGCCTGCGCGGCGGCTGTCGTGCTTATGATGAGCCCGCTGTCATTTCTGTTCTGCTTTTTGGTATTTGTTATAATCGTTGTGGGAACAAAGTACGTGTCTCTCGCGTCGATTATAGGTATAGGACTTTATCCCTTGTTTACCCGCGCGTTTATTGCCCCCGAAAGACAGGGCGCGATAGGACTTTTTGCGGTGCTTATTGCGGTGTTTGTTATCTTTATGCACAGAGGAAATATGAAGCGACTCTTCAACGGTGAGGAATCCAAAATTTCCCTTGGTAAAAAGGATAAGGAGCAAAATAAGGCTTGCAAGGACAAAAAGAAGCCCGAGAAAATATATAAGGACTCGGATTTTGTAAGGTGCGAGGGTTGTGGACATACCATTCCCGTCGCGCGTGAGACTTGTGTATATTGCGGTGAGAAAAATCCCGCTTACGCACCCCGAGAGGACGACAAAAAGTCCAAAAAGAGAAAGAAAAGATGAGTGATATTTTACTTGAAAATAAAGAGCTTTTGTGCAGACTGATACTCAAGTCCGCGCAGACAGAGACGCTCAAAAAGGCAGTTTTTTCAAAGCCTGCCGATAAGAGTATAAAAAAGACGGTCATATCTCCCAAAAGTATTTCGGGAGATGTAGTGCTTCAGGCAGAGATATTCCATGCAGACAACAAGGCTACGCACGAAAATATAAAGACTTGCGACGTGTCAAGAATCGCGGAGTATATCGAGGGTTATTCCCAGATAAATCTTCTGACTACGGCGGGGGATTGTGAATACAAGGTGTCGCAGTCTGGAAAAAGCGTGGTTATTGGTGGTGCAAAGCTTGAAAATCAGCTTTTCGCGGAGAAAACCTTTGCAAGAGTTCAGATAGGCTCAAACAATAAGAGCAAAAAGTACATTTTGTCGGGAGACGAGGAGTTTCTCAAATGCCTTGGAGTCAGCGATAAAAACGGACGCGTTTACGACAAAAAGCAGGCGAAATTCCGTCAGATAAACAGATTTTTGGAGCTTATACGCGATATAGAAAAGCATCTGCCAAAGGGAGACTTGCTCATCTGCGACTTGTGTTGCGGAAAGAGCTATCTTTCCTTTGCGGTGTATCACTATTTTGCGGTGATACAGGGTAGAAACGTCAAAATGACAGGCATTGACCTCAAGCCTGACGTTATAGAGTATTGCTCGGGCGTGGCAAGTGCGGTTGGATTTGACGGGCTTGAATTTATATGCGGAGACATTAGCGCGTATAACCCTGAGGAGCATGTAAATCTCGTTATTTCGCTTCACGCGTGCGATATTGCAACGGATATTGTGCTCCAGAAGGCGACCGGCGTGCAAGCGGACGTTATACTGTCCACGCCGTGCTGTCACCATGACCTCAACAAAAAGCTTGATTGCGACACGCTTTCCTTTATTGGAAACCACTCCATGCTCCGTCAGAAGCTGTGTGACGCGGCAACCGACGCGCTTCGCCTAAAGCTCTTGGAGTCAAAGGGATACGAGGTTTCAGCGCTTGAGCTTATAGACCCCGAGGAGACGCCCAAAAACATACTTCTTCGCGGCATTCGCAGAAAGAATTTTGACCCCAAGGGTGCTGCGGCAACCAAGGCGATGGACGAATATATTTCCGCTTACAGATTTCTGACGGGCGGCAAAGATCCTGAGTTTGTGTGAGGTGGAATATGGGACTTATAAAGAAAATAATTGAGCGTGCGACTAAGTCCAAAAATCCCGATAGCAAGAGATACAAGTGGGATATGGCAAGGCAGATGTGCGGTCATCATATAAAGTACGTCACAGAAAAGAGAAATGACGTTGACGAGGTAATTGGTAGAAGTGGCGGACTTAATATCCGCGACGACGAGCTGCTCGTGTTTGCGTCGGCAGACGTAATTATGCGCTGCAAGATAGAACAGATGCAGGCTTGGGAGCTTCTTTCCAAGGATGGCGTAGTCATAACCGCCCCCGACCTTGAGCACGGTGGTGTTGAAAGAACAATTATTGTTTATTACGTATATTACAGATAAAAGAGGAATGAGAAATGTTTATTAAGGAAACAACAAAGGGAATGAGAGACATTCTTCCCGCAGAAAGTGAAATAAGAGAATATCTCTTGAATAAGCTTAAAAGAACCTATGCGTCTTTTGGATTTTCGCAGATAGAAACGCCTGCAGTAGAGCACATTGAGAACCTCACAAGCAAGCAGGGCGGCGAGAACGAAAAGCTTATATTCAAGATACTTAAAAGAGGCGAAAAGCTGAGCGAGTCGGCAGGAGGCGCTGATATTGACGCGCTTGTAGATTCGGGACTTCGCTATGACCTCACAGTGCCGCTTTCGCGTTATTATGCAAATAACGCGGCAAATCTGTCCTTGCCCTTTAAGGCAATGCAGATAGGCCCTGTATGGCGCGCAGACCGTCCGCAGAAGGGACGCTTCCGTCAGTTTACGCAGTGTGACATTGATATACTCGGCGACGCGTCAAATGCGGCAGAGATTGAGCTTATCACGGCTACGTCCACTTTCCTTGAGAGTGTTGGAGTTGGCGGTTGCACGGTTATGATAAACGACCGTCGCATTCTCGCGGCTATGGCAAGAGCGAGCGGATTCTCTGAGGAGCAGTTCGGTCTTGTGTTCATCATTCTTGATAAGTACGACAAGATCGGCGAGTCGGGAATCGAGAAGGAGCTTCTTGAGGCAGGGTATGATTCTGCGTGCGTTGCAAAGTATATGGAGATCTTCCGCGGCTCGCTTACCGCGACCGATAGATTTGCATATCTTGAGGAGGTACTCGGTGACTCTATTGAGGCGGGTGTTATTGCAAACGTAAAGGAAATTTGCGAGGCGGTTGCAGTAATTTCCGACGGCAGATTCAACCTTGATTTTGACGTGACTCTCGTTCGCGGAATGGGCTACTACACGGGCACTATCTTTGAGATAAAGTCCGAGGACTTCAAGGGCTCGAGCATCGCGGGCGGCGGTAGATACGACAATATGATAGGCAACTTTACGGGTCAGAAGACCTGCGCTTGCGGATTCTCTATAGGCTTTGAGAGAATTGTGGGCGCGTTGCTCGAAAAGGGATTCAAACCCAGCGACAGAGCGGAAAAGACCGCCGTGCTTTACGATAAGCGTCTTGGTGCCTCCGAGCTTGCAGTTATGCAGAAAAAGGCAATGCAGTACAGAAATGAGGGCAAGACTGTCCTTGTGCAGAAGATGAACAAGAACGTCGGCTTCCAGAAGCAGAAGCTCGAGGCGGACGGATATACCAAGTTTGTTGACATCAGATATCCCGACGAGATGGGTAAGTTGGATAATATTTGATTGTTGCTGCAATCAAAAATATATTTGCTATGTTATAGATCGGAGGAGTTATGAAATCAATTATGAAAAAAGCATTATTTCTTGTTTTGATACTGAGTCTTTTATTCTGTCTTGCAGCTTGTGACAAATCAAACGATAATACCGACTCTGACGACGGTAGTAAAAATGACAAGGTGGAATATACCACCGGTCTGGAGTTTGCATCCAAAGGTGATGGGACTTGCTACCTAAGTTCTATCGGCAGTGCTACGAATATCAGTGATATTGTGGTCCCTCCTACTGCTCCAAACGGTGACGTGGTGATCGGTGTGAAAGGTTGGGCTTTCGAGAACAATTCGACTGTAAAGAGCATTGTTCTTCCAGAAGGCTTAAAGTACATTGAATCTAATGCGTTTAATTACAGTCGAAAGCTTGAATACATTTTTTTACCCGATACGGTGGAGAAGATAGGTATGTTTGCCTTTATAGGCACAAACTTAAAGAGCATTGATTTTGGCGAAGGCCCCATGGAGATAGGGTATCGTGCATTCTACGATTTAACGTGCCTGGAGGAAATTATTCTTTCCCCAAACACAATTTCTATAGGCGAGGGGGCGTTTAGCAGGACCAAAATAAAGAGCTTGACCGTACCTGCCAGTGTAAGCAAAATAGATAAGAGCGCATTTGAAGGTTGCCATAATCTTACGGAGCTGGTTTTTGAAGACGGTGATATCCCTCTCACATTAGATTACGGTGTTTTTTATGGGTGTGATGGAATAACTAATGTTATATTGCCGAACAGAATAAAAGATATTGGTTCAGCGGCCTTTTGGTCATGCTATAAGCTTGAATCTATTAATTTTCCTGATGGACTTGAAACTATTGGAACGTATGCGTTCGATGGGTGCAAGGCATTGAAAAGTGTATCTTTGCCGGATGGTATCGGTGAAATAGGAGAAGGTG
>JAZRCL010000066.1:0-12623 GCA_045659745.1 Eubacteriales bacterium | reverse complement strand
CCCTTTTGAAACCCACCCACGCAAACGCCTACTCTGTCACCGTTTATTGCGGTTAAGACGGATATTCTATTACCTCACCATTTTTCGAGTTTGCCTGCAAACTCGCGGAGTGGGGAGATTCTTAAGATGGGGAGGGGGTCGTCCGTTTTGCCAAGCAAAATTTTTCGGTAGAAAAAATAGGACATTCTCCCCTCTTAAGCGGCGTTTTTTGATTACTTTTTGGGGCTGTTGCCAAAAAGTAATACAAAAAATCTTCTTCAATTTTCTTATCAAGAAAACAGCTCCTGCGCGTATCTGACTGCTCCCATCGCGTCAGGCGAATAAGCGTCCGCGCCTATCATATCCGCATATTCCTGCGTCATTACCGCGCCGCCCACCATAATTTTTACATCAGGGCAAAATTCTCGTAAAAGCTTTATTGTATCTGCCATTGCGGGCACTGTCGTAGTCATAAGCGCCGAGAGGCACACAAGCCCCGCTCTGCTCTCGCGAGCAGCATCTACAACCGACGCGGGCGGAACGTCTTTTCCAAGGTCAATTACCGTAAAGCCAAAATTTTCAAGCAGAACCTTGACGATATTTTTCCCTATATCGTGTATATCTCCCTTAACTGTTGCAAGTACTATTCTTCCCTTTTCATCTGCGGATTTTGGGAGTCTCTCCTTAACCGCTTCAAACGCCGTCTGAGACGCCTCCGCACTCATAAGGAGCTGAGGAAGATAGACCGTTTTTTCTTCAAAGCCGCGACCTACCACGTTAAGCGCGGGAATGATATGGCTGTTGATTATCTCCATAGGCTCAACTGACTCAAGCATTATCTCGGTCACCGCGCGAGCCTGATCCTTGAGTCCCTTGATTATAGCAGACTGAAGCTCGCCGTCGCCCGAAAGTGTAGCCCTTAAGGTCGTAGCCTCTGTCTGTGACGGCATATAAGACGACGCAAAATCAATATAATTTTCAAAGCCAAAATCTAGTCCGCTCAAAGCGCAATAGCTTCTGTAAACCTTCATCATTTCAGAGGAATACGGGTTCATAATAGCGCAGTTAAGACCCGAATTAAGAGCCATAATATAGAACGTTGAAGTCACAAGATCTCTCTGCGGCAGACCAAAGGAAATATTAGAAACACCAAGGCTCGTATAGAGTCCAAGCTCGTTGCGTATGATCCTTATAGCCTCAAGAGTCACTTTTGCCGACTCGGGATTTGAGGATATTGTCAGCGCCAACGGATCAACAATAATATCTTTTTTGTCAATTCCGTATTCTGCTGCTCTTTGCATTATTCTGTGTGCAATCTCCACTCGTCCGCGGGCAGTCTGCGGTATTCCCTGCTCGTCCATAGTCAGAGCAATAACCGCTCCACCGTATTTTTTAACTATCGGGAACACTGCGTCCATGCTCTCGTCACTGCCATTTATCGAGTTTATAAGCGGCTTGCCGTTATACACTCTCGCGGCAGACTCCATAGCGGTGAAATTAACCGTATCTATCTGAAGCGGACAGTCCGAAACCGACTGTATCTGCTTTATGGCAGAGGTCATCATTTTAACCTCGTCTATTTCGGGCAATCCGACGTTGACGTCAAGTATATGCGCGCCCCTCTGTTGCTGATTTACCGCCTCGGAGAGAATGTACGACATATTATTAGTCCTCAAAGCTTCCTTGAGCTTGGATTTTCCCGTGGGATTTATTCTCTCTCCAATGAGTGTGGGAGCCTTTCCTATCTCGGTTGCGTGAGTGTATGATGACACGAGTGTACGTTGCTTTTTCTCGGGATAAACAAGTGGAATTTCCCTTGTTTTCTCAACAGTTTTCGCAATATATTCGGGAGTTGTTCCACAGCAACCGCCAAGGATACAACCGCCCATTTTCGCCATCTGTACCATGATGTCGGAAAACTCCTCGGCATCAACGTCATATACGGTCTTACCGTCCTTCTGCACGGGAAGCCCCGCGTTTGGCTGAATGATTATGGGGGTTGATGAATATTCGACAAATTTCGGCAAAACATCAATCATCTGACGCGGACCGAGCGAGCAATTCATACCTATCGCGTCAACTCCAAGTCCTTCAAGCATAGCCACCATAGCGGGCACGTTCGCGCCCGTCATGAGCTTATGGGTTGAGTCATAGACGTTTGTGACGAATATAGGCAAACTCGAATTTTCCTTTGCCGCAAGTACCGCCGCCTTGGTCTCGTACGAGTCGTTCATAGTCTCAATGAGAATAACGTCCGCGCCACATTCAACGCCCGCTTTTACGGTAGCTGCAAAGACCGAGACTGCGTCCTCGAAAGACAAGTCTCCGTAAGGCTCAAGCAGCTTTCCCGTCGGACCGATATCAAGCGCGAGATAAACCTCTCTGCCCGACTCCGCTGCCGCTTTTTTCATACACGAAAAAGCCGCAAAGGTCATAGACGCGACCTCGTCTGCGGTATATTTGAGCGTGTTTACTCCAAATGTGTTTGAGGTCAGGATGTCACATCCCGCCTCAATATAAGACTTATGTATATCAACTATTTTGTCGGGGTTGGTGATATTCCATTTTTCAGGAGCCTGGCCCGCGGGCAGTCCTGCGGCTTGAAGAAGCGTTCCCATGCCGCCGTCAAATATAAGTCTTTTGTTTTTTATCTGTTCTGTAATTTTCATAATTTTATCCTGATTTATTTGTGGTAATTTCCGCAAAGAATCACTTGATTCCAATAATAGCAGTTACCGTCTTGCTTGGCGCCATCATAACGCCGTCTGTCAGCGACGCGCCGATATTTTTGGGTGTGTCAAGAAGGGCGCAAATGTCCTTTTGATATTCAAGCGACAGGTCGCCATAACCCGCAGAAAATCTTTTTACCGTCTGGCTTTTCTGCTTTTGAGCCTCATCTGCAAGAGCTGAATTTATAAGGTCGCAAAGCTCCTCGACAAGCGCCGAGCCTGCCGCATCACAAGCAAGTGAAAGCAACGGACTTTTCACCTCTGACGCACGTATAACTCTGTCAACTCCCACTCCCGCGGTTGCTGCAAACACAAAGGCTTTCTCGCACCCCAAAAGTCGTTTTGAAAGATCCGCGCTGACCACTTCAATGTTGCCTAAAGCCAGCGAATTTTCCGATAGCCTTTTGACGTCCACACGCGTCCAACACGCGCGACAGCTTGCGGCTTCAAGCACAAGCTTCTCGGCATCTGACACTACATGCAGTATCCCGTCCGTTATCCCATGGGCGCGCATATACCGAAGAATTTCCTTTTGCGGTATGGAATTCACAGTCAAGTCCTTACTAAATACTACGTACATATTACTTGATAATTTCTGAAATGTTTTCCATTATTCTTTTTGCAACGTCGGGTTTGTTCATACAGTAAATATGCACGTTATTGATCCCGTTTGCATAAAGGTCTATTATCTGCTCGGTGGCATACGCAATTCCTGCCTGTTTTAGCGCCTCGGGGTTGTCTCCGAATTTGTCCACTATGCGTAGAAATCTCGCGGGGAGCGCCGTGCCCGAAATGGCACAGGTGCGCTTTATAGACTTGGGATTGGTCACGGGCATTATGCCTGCAACAACCGGTACTGTTATACCTGCCTCTCGTACTCTGTACATAAAGCTGTAAAGCACGTCGTTGTCAAAAAACATTTGTGTGGTAAGGAAATCACAGCCCGCATCAACCTTTTCTTTAAGGTGCTTGATGTCCTCGGAAAAGCTCGGTGCTTCGGGATGTCCCTCAGGGTAGCATGCGCCGCCTATGCAGAAATCTCCCGCGCTCTTTATGTCTTCAATAAGCTCGTAAGCATAATGATACGTCAGCGACGAGCGGTCAAAATCTGCCGGCATATCTCCGCGAAGCGCGAGGATATTCTCTATTCCCTCTGACTTCAAAAGCTCAAGCTGATTATGTATTTTCTTTTTGTCCGATGAAAGACAGGTCAGGTGCGCCAAGGTAGGCACGCCAAATTTATTCTGGATATTTGACGCAATACTTACCGTTGTCTCGGACGTGCCACCGCCCGCACCGTACGTCACGCTCATATACGACGGAGAAAGTCTTGCTATTTCTTCGGTAGCGCTCCGCACGCTATCATAAGCGTCCCACGTCTTTGGTGGGAACACCTCCATGGATATCTTGGGGTTGTTTTTGTTAAGCAAACTTGAGATTTTCATATTTGTCTCCAAATGAACTGAATATACACGATTATTTTATCATAAAGTTGTCGCCAATTCAAGCATTTTTTGTATTTTTTGTCCTATTGGATGCAGTTTGCATTAACTTAAAAATGTTAATTTAGTAAATTATCTTAAAAATAAATAAATTTGTTGAAATTGATGTAAGTATGTGATATAATAGTTATAATTATAATTAATATCAAATCATATGGAGGAAAATTTGATGTACAAAGAACACATAGGCCAGGTTCTCGAAAGTCTCCAGACAAACAGAGAAACAGGCCTCAGCTCAAGTCAGGTCGAAAACGCCAGACAAAAGCACGGAGAAAACAAGCTCAAAGAAAAGAAGAAGAAAACAATGTTCCAAAGATTCCTTGAGCAGTTCAAGGACGCAATGATCATCATTCTTCTTATCGCCGCAGCGGTATCCACAGGCCTCGTAATTTACGAGATGACCACGGGACACGGAGACCCCAAGGAATTCTTCGAGCCCGGTCTTATCGTTGCCATCGTAATTCTCAACGCCATTATGGGCGTGGTTCAGGAAAGCAAGGCGGAAAAAGCTCTTGACGCGCTCAAAAGCATGTCCGCTCCCCACGCTCGCGTTATCCGCGACGGCAAGGAGACAATAGTTGAAGCTTGGGAGCTTGTCCCCGGCGACATTATAAAGCTCGAGGCAGGCGATTTTGTTCCCGCAGACGCAAGACTTATCACTAGCGTAAACTTAAAGAGCGAGGAATCCGCGCTCACAGGTGAGTCGGTTCCCTCGGAAAAGGATGCCAACGCTGAAGTTGCTCCCGATGCACCCCTCGGCGACCGATCCAATATGGTATTCTCAGGCTGCAGCATCACGTACGGTACAGCACTTGCAGTTGTCACCGCAACGGGTATGAGTACCGAAATGGGTAAAATAGCCGCTCTTCTCGCAAACGAGGAGGACGGAGAAACTCCCCTTCAGCAGAAGCTTGCAAAGCTCGGTAAGATTCTTGGCTTCGTAGCTCTCGGCTGCTGCGCTATTATCTTTGCTATCGGCCTTCTTTCACCCGTAGCCGCAGGCGAAACCTTAATTGATAAGATAATCGAAATGTTTATGGTTGCTATCTCCCTTGCGGTATCCGCTATTCCCGAGGGTCTGCCCGCAATCGTTACTATCGTTCTCTCAATCGGCGTTCAGAGAATGGTTAAGAAGAACGCTATTATCCGCCGTCTCCCTGCAGTTGAAACTCTTGGCTCTGCCTCAGTCATCTGCTCGGATAAGACGGGTACGCTTACTCAGAACAAGATGACTCTCGTTAAGTCCTACATTGACGGTGAGGATGACGTAGCAGACATCAATTCCCACGTTGCAGACAACGTAAGAACCCTTCTCACCTACGGTACGCTCTGTTGTGACGGTGCTATTGAGGTTAAAGAGGACGGAAGCGAGGTTTCCATCGGTGACCCCACAGAGACCTCCATCATTTCAGCGGCTCGTAAGAACGGTATTCTCCAGGAAGAGATCAACACAGAATACCGCAGAGTTGCAACCATTCCTTTCGACTCTGACAGAAAGCTTATGACCAGCGTAAACGTTATTGACGGCAAGAACGTCGTAATCGTTAAGGGTGCGTTTGACGTAATGGCTTCCCGTTGCATCGCAGGTGACCTTGAAAAAGCAAAGGAAATGAACGAAAAGATGAGCCGTAATGCTCTCCGCGTTCTTGCCATTGCATATAAGGAAATTGATACAGTTCCCGAAAATCCCACAAGCGAAGAGCTTGAGTCTGAGCTCATATTTATGGGTCTTGTCGGTATGATCGACCCGCCCAGACCCGAAGCGGCGGAGGCAGTTAAGATCTGCCGCATGGCAGGCATAAAGCCCGTTATGATCACGGGCGACCACGTTGTCACCGCTTCCGCAATCGCTCGAGAGATCGGTATTCTTGAGGACGGCGACCTCGCTATCACGGGCGCCGAGCTCGACCTTATGAGCGACGAGGAGCTTGATGAAAAGATCGAGTTCATCTCGGTTTACGCTCGAGTATCCCCCGAAAACAAAATAAGAATAGTTAAAGCTTGGCAGAGAAAAGACAAAATAGTTTCTATGACAGGCGACGGCGTAAACGACGCCCCCGCGCTTAAGGCTGCGGATATCGGATGCGCTATGGGTATTACGGGTACCGACGTTGCAAAGGGCGCGGCAGATATGACTCTTACCGATGACAACTTTGCTACCATCGTTCACGCAGTTCGCGAGGGACGCGGCATTTACGCTAATATCAAAAAGGTAGTAGGCTATCTTCTCGGCACGAATATCGGTGAGGTTATCACGGTATTTATGGCTATGGTATTCTGGCAGCACTCCCCCTTGGTTTCCATGCAGCTCCTCTGGATCAACCTCGTTACCGACTCCCTTCCCGCTATATCTCTCGGTATGGAAAAGGTTGAAGACACCGTTATGTCCGAAAAGCCCAAGCCCAAGAACGAAGGCCTCTTTGCTAACGGCTTCGGCTTAAGAATAGTTCTTCAGGGTGTTATGTTCGCGGTTCTTACTCTTATCGCGTTCTTTATCGGCTGCGGCTGCGATTGGTCTGCTATTTCCAACTTTGCTCAGAACGACCCCAGACTTCTTCACGGTGAAACCATGGCATTCCTCGTGCTTGCTATGTGTCAGATAGTTCAGTCCTACAATATGCGCTCCGAAAAGTCACTCTTTAAGATAGGCTTCTTCGGCAACAAGACCCTGAATCTCTCCGCACTCGCCGCATTCGTGCTCACAGCAGCGGTAGCAGTTGTCCCCGGTGTCAGAGACGCGTTCGGACTCGTTCTTCTCTCACCCACACAGTATCTTATATGCCTCGGACTTGTCCTCGTTCCCTTCGTAGTTATGGAAATAGGCAAGCTTATAGGCAGACTTACAAATAAAAAATAAAATTCTCGGAAAGGAGGCTTGGCTGTGGCTAAGAAAACAAAAAGACCCAAGCACCGTAAAAAATGGTATTATGCTCTGCGCAGACAGAGGATTTCAATAATCATTATGTTGCTTTTGCAGTTTGCGCTGTTTGGAATTCTATTGTTCAGTTCAAGCCTTGCCTCCGATTACGTCAGCTATGCCCTTCAGGCAATAAGCATTATAGTATCTATTTTAATAATCACAAGCGAAACCAAAACGGCTTACAAGATGGTGTGGGTATTCACCATACTCATCTTTCCCGTCTTTGGTGGATTGTTTTATCTGCTTTTCAAATGGCAAACGTCAGAGCGACGTGTGTCAAAGCATTTTTCTAAATTCCGCGACACAGCCATCCCACTTTTCAAGACGGAGGATAAACTACCGCTTATTGAAGAAAAAGCTCCGTCTCAGCTCCCCTCTGTCAATTATCTTCAGAATACAGAGGGATTTCCCGTCTATACAAACACCAAAACTACATATTTCTCACTGGGTGAATTCTGGTACAGAGATATGATAGCCGAGCTCGAAAAAGCCGAAAAATACATTTTCCTTGAATATTTTATAATTGAGGAGGGCGTATTCTGGGACTCCGTGCTTGACATTCTTAAGAAAAAAGCGGCAGAAGGTGTTGACGTGAGAATAATCTACGACGACATCGGATGCTTCCTGACCCTCCATAAAAAGTATAATAAGCAGCTTGAGGCAGCCGGTATAAAATGCCATGTTTTCAACAAGTTTATGCCTATAGTTTCCGGACTCCAGAACAACCGCGACCACCGAAAGATAACGTCAATCGACGGTAAAGTTGCTTATACAGGCGGCTGTAATATCGCCGACGAGTATATCAACCAAAAGCAAAAGCACGGACACTGGAAGGACTGCTCGATAAAGCTTGAGGGCGAGGCGTCATGGAGTCTGACACTGATATTTCTGCAGATGTGGTGTGCTTGCACAAACACACAAGAGAATTATTTAAATTTCTATCCTTATGCAAAAGAAAAATGCGAGATAGAGAGCGACGGGTTTATCCAACCCTACGCTGATTCCCCTCTTGATAAGACCAGCATTGGAGAAAACGTCTATCTCGGTATAATACAGAACGCAAAAAATTATCTTTATATAAATACCCCTTATCTTATTCCCGACGACAATATTATGTCTGCTCTCGTGCTCTGTGCAAAGAGTGGAATTAACGTCAAGATAATCACCCCCGAGGTCTGGGACAAACGTTTCGTCCACCTCACCTCCCGCTCGTATTACCGCGAGCTGATGGCGGCAGGAGTTGAAATATATGAATACTCAGGCGGCTTTAACCACTCAAAAACCTTTTTGTCGGACGATATTGTAGCAACGGTAGGAACCACCAATCTCGACTACAGAAGCCTTTATCTCCACTTTGAGTGCGGCGTCCGTCTCACGAACACCTCGTCCATTCAAAGCATCAAGAACGACTTTCTTGAAACACTCGAAAGATGCAAGCGCATAACTCCAAAGGATTGTAAAACAAAGCTACCCGTCAGAATCATTCAGGACGTGCTCCGCATTTTTGCCCCACTTATGTAAACCCAAAAATCAAGGTGACTTATGAAAAAATTGATAATACCGCTACTGCTCGCACTGATAATTGTTTTTTCGAGCTGTAGCATACAAAAAATACCGTCCCTCAATAATCCTACGGTAGAAGCTCCCACGAATATTCCTACAGAGAAACCCACCGAGGAAACACCCACCGAGGAAACACCCACGGAGCAACCTCCCACAGAGAAGCCTACGGAAAATCCGACAGAAAAGCCTACCGAAAAGCCTACCGAAAAGCCTACCCAGCAGCCCGACAACAACTGCGCTCACACGGACGTCGATGACAACGGATTATGTGATATTTGCAAAATCTCCGTTATAATCACGATAGATTTTTACGCTATAAACGACCTTCACGGCAAGTTTGGCAATTCGGCATCAAACATAGGCGTTGACGAGCTTACGACGTTTCTCAAAAACTCCTATCGCGATGACGACTATTCAATAACCCTCTCATCTGGCGATATGTGGCAGGGCGGTTCGGAGTCCAATCTCACCAAGGGTCTTATAATCACCGAATGGCTCAATTACATTGACGCCGTTTCAATGACACTCGGAAACCATGAATTCGACTGGGGCGAGGAGTTCATTGCCAATAATCTGGCTATCGCAGAATTCCCTTTCCTCGCAATAAATATTTACGAGCGAAGCGACAACACTCTTGCAGATTATTGCACTCCGTCTGTCGTAATTGAGCGCGGTGGCATCCAGATAGGAATAATCGGCGCTATCGGTGACTGCTACTCCTCTATCGCACCCGACCATTCGGGTGGTATATACTTTAAGACGGGCGACCAGCTCACTCAGCTTGTCAAGGCAGAATCCGAGCGACTTCGCTCAGAAGGTGTTGACTATATCGTCTATTCCCTCCACGACGGATACGGACAGAATACAAGCGGTACTACGAGCGCTTCATCGAGTCAGCTTTCGTCGTACTACGACATGGAGCTTTCTGAGGGCGGATACGTTGACCTCGTCTTTGAGGGCCACACGCACAAGAGCTACGTTCTTCGCGATGCGTACGGAGTGTATCATCTGCAGAACGGCGGCGACAACAAGGGAATTTCCCACGTTGAGATAGATATAAATATTGCAAACTTCAGCTCGTCCGTAAACACCGCAAGATTTGTTGCAAGCTCGGTATATTCAAGCCTCCCTGACGATAGCATAGTAGAAGACCTCCGCGAAAAGTACGCCGACCAGATATCACTTGGTGATCAGGTGATAGGCTACAACAGCGCTTATAGAAACAGCTCGTATCTGTGTCAGACAGCTGCAAATCTCTATTATCAAAAGGGCATTGAGCTGTGGGGCGACGAATACGACATAGTCCTCGGTGGCGGCTTTTTCCAGGCTCGCAGTCCATACAATCTGCAGGCAGGCAACGTCACCTACTCATCCCTGCAATCAATATTCCCGTTTGATAATCAGCTTGTTCTCTGCTCTATAAAGGGCTCAGATCTCTTGCGAAAGTTTATTAATTCCTCAAACAGCAATTATTTCGTTTCCTATGAGAGCGGGCTTGCAAGCAAAATAGAAGCAAACAAGACCTATTACATAGTAGTAGACAGCTATACCTCCACGTACGCCCCCAACAAACTTACCGAAATTATGCGTTGGGACGAGGATATATTTGCACGAGACCTTCTTGCAGAATATATCGCAGACGGCAATTTTGCATAAATTCTAAATATATCAAAGGAGAAAATATGATATACAATAAATTTCAGGATTTGAACCTCTCCGCGCTTGGAATGGGATGCATGCGCCTCCCTATGCGCGAGGATAAGAGCATTGACGTTGACGCCACTCGCAAAATGGTAGCCTATGCCTTTGAAAACGGAATAAATTATTTTGACACCGCTTGGGGATACCACGGCGGCGAATCCGAGACGGTAATGGGTGAGGTTCTCAAGGAATACCCCCGCAACAGCTTCTACCTTGCAAGTAAATTCCCCGGCTACGACCTTGACAATATGGATAAGGTCGAAGAGATTTTCGAGGCACAGCTTAAAAAGTGTCAGACCGAATATTTTGACTTTTACCTTTTCCATTGCGTTACCGACTCCAATATAGACGCTTACCTTGACCAAAAATACGGCATCTGTGATTATCTCGTAGAGCAGAAGAAAAAGGGGCGCATACGTCACCTCGGCTTCTCCGCCCATGCAAGTCTTGCGACAATGAAGCGTTTTATGGACGCATACGGCCAGCATATAGAATTCTGTCAGCTTCAGATAAACTGGTTTGACTGGACCTTCCAGAACGCAAAGGCAAAGGTCGAAATGATGAATAAATACAATATTCCCGTATGGGTAATGGAGCCCGTGCGTGGCGGCGGACTTGTCACAGTTGAGGATAAGTACGAGCAGCAGCTCAAGGCTCTGCGCCCCAACGCAAACGTGGTCGAGTGGGCATTCCGCTTTATTCAGAGCATACCCACAGTGACTGTGACTCTTTCGGGAATGTCAAATCAGCAGCAGATTATAGACAATATCGCAACCTATCAGACCTCAAAACCGCTAAATGATGAGGAAATGGCGGTTATTCTGAATATTGCAAAGGAGATGACTTCAAAGAAGACACTTCCCTGCACGTCGTGCGCTTACTGTACTACATATTGCCCCAAAAAGCTCAACATACCCGAAATTATTAAGCTCTACAATCAGGGGGTAAGTGCTGACGGTGAATTTGCCGCACCCGAGGATATAAACTCCTTTGAGGATGAGAAAAAGCCTTCTGCATGCATTGGTTGTAAAGCTTGCGAGGCGGTCTGCCCGCAGAACATAAGAATAAGCGCAATGATGTCGGACTTTGCAAATAAAATAAAATAATTACACAAAAAGAGAAGCTTTTGCTTCTCTTTTTTGCTATTTGAGTTCATCAACTCTAGGCATTATCAAGCGTTTTGCACACCCACAAATTATAACAAGCTATATTGAACAAAAAAACTTTCTCTTTTTGTATATTTAGCTAATTGGATTTGCTGTCCATGTATGTTATAATATAAGATGGAATAATAAAAAGAAAGGAAGAACAAATATGAAAAATCTTCGTCTTCTGACCCTGCTTGTGCTTGTTCTCTCAATTTCTCTGCTTTTTGTTGCATGTGATAACGCTAACAAAAACACAGAAGCTCCCTCAAGCACACCCACCGAATCCCCCACAAAAAATAACACCGAGCACACTCACGTGTTCAGTGATGCAACGTGTACAACCCCTAAAACCTGTGAATGCGGCGCTACTGAGGGTAGCCCCAATGGTCACTCCTACGTGGACGCTGTGACAGCTCCCACCTGCACTCAGGCGGGCTTTACAACTCACACCTGCTCTTGCGGTGACACCTACACAGACACACCCGTTGACGCACTCGGTCATAGCTTTGAGGACGGCATCTGTGGAGTTTGTGGCGAGACTGACCCCGACTATGTTCCTCCTCACGTTCACAGCTACACGTCTTCCGTGACTGCTCCCACTTGCACAACCGCGGGCTACACCACTCACTCCTGCGCTTGCGGCGAGACCTACACAGATAATGCAATAGACGCGCTCGGACACGACTTTGAGGACGGTGTATGTGGAGTTTGCGGTGAGGATGATCCCGATTACGTACCTCATACCCATAGCTACACCGCTTCTGTAACTGCTCCTACCTGCACAGCGGACGGCTACACCACTCACTCCTGCGAGTGCGGCCACAGCTACACCGACACACCCACAGAGGCGCTCGGTCACGACTTTGAGGACGGTGTATGTGGAGTTTGCGGCGAGGCTGACCCCGACTATGTTCCTCCTCACGTTCACAACTACACAACTTCCGTGACTGCTCCCACCTGCACAGCGGACGGCTACACCACTCACTCTTGCGAGTGCGGCGATAGTTACACCGACACACCTACAGAGGCTCTCGGACACTCATATAAAAATGGAGTTTGTGGCGTTTGCGGAGACGAGGAC
>JAZRCL010000065.1:0-5846 GCA_045659745.1 Eubacteriales bacterium | reverse complement strand
CCTGTAACGTCATCAACGATACCTATTGTGAAGTTGCCCTTAGGAGCATCCTTTGCGAGGTTGTCGTATACTGCGAATACGGAAGAAGGAGGAGTATCCTTGGATCCGAGACCGTAACGGCCGCCAACTACCTGAATGTCTGTTCTGCCAACTCTGGAGAGAGATGTCACAACGTCAAGGTAGAGAGGCTCACCAAGAGAGCCGGGCTCCTTGGTTCTGTCAAGAACTGCTACCTTCTTTGCGGTTGCAGGAATAGCTGCTGCGAGCTTTTCTGCGCAGAAGGGTCTATAAAGACGAACCTTAACGAGACCAACCTTTTCGCCTGCAGCGTTCATGTAGTCGATAACTTCCTCGATAACGTCGCAAATAGAGCCCATAGCGATGATAACTCTCTCTGCGTCGGGAGCGCCGTAGTAGTTGAAGAGCTGGTAGTTAGTACCGATCTTCTCGTTTACCTTGTTCATATATTCCTCAACAACAGCGGGAAGAGCGTTGTAATACTTATTACAAGCCTCTCTGTTCTGGAAGAATATGTCACCGTTCTGAGCGGTGCCGCGGAGAGCGGGAGTGTTGGGGTTGAGGGAGTGAGCGCGGAATGCAGCAACTGCATCCTTGTCAAGCATTTCCTCAAGGTCTGCATAGTCCCATACCTCGATCTTCTGGATCTCATGAGAGGTACGGAAGCCGTCGAAGAAGCTAAGGAAGGGAACGCGGCCCTTGATAGCGGAAAGGTGAGCTACTGCTGCAAGGTCCATAACCTCCTGGGGGTTGGTCTCTGCGAGCATAGCAAAGCCTGTCTGACGGCAAGCATAAATATCGGAGTGGTCTCCGAAAATGTTAAGAGCGTGGGATGCAACTGCACGAGCCGAAACATGGAATACGCCGGGGAGAAGCTCACCTGCGATCTTGTACATGTTGGGGATCATAAGAAGAAGTCCCTGAGACGCTGTGTAGGTGGTTGTGAGAGCGCCGGATGCGAGAGAGCCGTGAACGGTACCTGCAGCACCTGCCTCGGATTCCATCTCGATCACGTTAACGGTGGTTCCGAACACGTTCTTCTGTCCTGCTGCTGACCACTGGTCAGTAAAGTCAGCCATAGGGCTGGAGGGAGTGATCGGGTAGATGCCTGCTACTTCGGTAAAAGCGTAGCTCGCGTGAGCGGCAGCCTGGTTACCGTCCATAGAAAGCTTTTTTCTTTGGATAGCCATTGGTTTTGTCCTCCTAAATTTATAAAAAATATTTTAACCGATAATTGCAGATATGCCGTGGACAGACCCTACTGTCCGAGCATAATCATACATAATAATCATAACATAAAAACAGAGAATTGTAAAGGGATTTTTTCAAAAAACACCTTGTTTTGTGCCAATTTTTTCACAATTTCAATAAAAAATTTCTTGAAAAACAGTCAATGACTCCAAGCGCCGACGGATTTTGGAACTTTTACCTGCGTATCCTTGCAAAAAATACGGGCAAACAAAAATCTATGGCATACCTTATTGATTTTTTTACCTGAAAATGTTATAATTAGAGTGAAAACAAAATGAAGGAGTGAAAGAATATGAAAAAATCCAAGATGTTGTTCTTTGCGGCAGTAGTTATTCTTGTTATGACTGTGTTTGCGATTACCACGTCGGCGCAGCAGGACGTTTATTACGCGAGAGACACCATAGACTCAAACATCGCGTATGTTTATGATAAGCTTGCCGAGGACCTGCTTTGCTCCTCTCCAAAGACAGAGATATTTTTTGACCAAGACAGAAAAGTTACGGCAGACGAGATTTCGCTTGCAATGGAGCTATTTTTGAGCGATCACCCCGAATGCTTTTGGATAAACGGCGGATATGGCTATTCGTCTTATCCCGACGGCACCGTGGTATCACTTACGCCGAACTATAACGTCGAGCCGAGCGATATACCACGAATGAGAGCTCAGCTTGAAAGTGTTGTGAGCAGTATTATTGAGACTGTTCCCAACGGAGATAATTACGAAAAGGCTCTGTATCTGCACGACGTTGTGGCAAGTCACGTTGAATACGTGCAAGAGGGCTTGCATCAGACAGCCTACGGCGCGTTGGTTTCGGGTAAAGCGGTTTGCGCGGGATACGCGTCTGCATATCAGCTTCTTCTTCAGAGAGTGGGAATATGCTCGTGGAAAATAAGCGGACAGTCCTATGAGCCTAACACGGGAATTCCCGAGGCTCACGCGTGGAATATGGTAATGATAGAGGATAGCGTTTGTGTTTATACCGACGTCACGTGGGACGATCAAGGTGATCAGCTTTATAGAATGTACTTCAACAACAGCCTTGAGGAGATAAGAGAAACGCATTTTGAAAACTCGTCAGTTTACAAGCTTCCTGAATGCAATCATAACGTGTACGGATATTTTGATAAAAATAGCGCAACACTCGACGATAATGACGACGCGCAGACCCTTGCGGATATGTTTAATACAGTGACATCTACCGAAGCTTCCGTCGTATTCAAATATACCGGCGAAAATCCCGGTCAGTGGTTGACTGATAATGCGGGTGAGGTGTATAAATTGCTCAGCGGAGTTGGCGGCTATTCGTATAGACTTTCCAATCTTGACAGGGAGATACACCTTACTTTTACGGGAAGCTTTGGATCTCAAAGGGAGGATGCCGACGCTCCAAACGACACCAACATCCCCGATTTTGAGAAAAATCCCGAGGTCGAGGTGCCAAGCGAGAGCGTCACTGAGGAGGCCCCCGCACAAGATCCAAATGAAAATAATACGCAAAAAGCAGAGAGTGATTCATCACAAAAGCCCTCGCAGGGAGGATCTTCGATTCCGCAGATGGACGGGGTAAGTTTGTTAGGATGTAAATTATCCACAGCGTCAAGTATGCTTGCGCTGATTCTTGCGATTGCGGGGGCGGGAATAGTGTTCCGCAAAAAGAAATAAGATTTAACCGATTCAATAAAAAATCCGACGGCCGCAAACATGCGGTCGTCGGTGTTTTTTTGATAAAATTTAATACCTGTAATTGTTGTTATTCCCGTTATTGTAGCTGTTGTTATAATTGTTGTTATAACCGTTGTTGTAATTTCCGTTATTATAGCTTCCGCCGTTGTAATTATTCTGGCCGTTCTGGTTGTTGTCTTTCCTGTTCTTAACAGCCTTTACTATCAGGACTATCGCAAATATGATAGCGACACCCATGATCACAAGGAAAATAATGTCGCTTACAGGCATATATTTTCCAAATACGTTTTCCATAGTATCTACGACTATGACTGCAGTAATTCCCGTCTCAGCGGTAAATTCCTCAAGAGCCGTGTTTACGGTATCCTCGTTTATATTAAGAGGCGTTTTGTTTGTGACGTGTGGGGTTATTGTGCTTTGAGATACAGGGTTGTGAATAAACGAGGACTCCAGATTTAATCCTGTGATGCTATCTGTCATAGAATTCATAGCCATGGCAAGATTTGCAGACAGAGAGAATTCATAATACTCGGAATTTATCGAGCTTATCATAGCTTTGCCAAAAGCAGTTGTCTGATCACCGAACATCTTGTTTATTCCGTAATTTACGTTGTTTCCTACCCATGCGATACAGTAGTATCCGTCGTACTCCTCGTTTGTAAGGAAAACAATGAGCACGTTATCCTCATAGGTTTTTGCGCTTGAGCCGAATTCCTGCGCGTACTGATTATCTGCATACTGCTGGAACGTCGCTTCGTTGTAGCTTATGACGCCGCCGTTGGCGAGGTTAGTCATTACTTGACCCACGTAGCCGAACAACATAACGCCGACTATAAGAAGAATGATGAGAGGGAACATGATCATTCCAAGTAGACCGCCAAGGCAACCGCCTCCGTAATATCTCGGTCCCCAGCCCCAGCCTCCGTAGAAGAAGGGTCTATGATAATGATGGTGATGATGTCCGTGATAGCCTCCGCCGCCGAATCCGCCTCCTCGACTTCCTCCGCCAAAGCTTCCGCCACCGAATCCGCCGCCTCTTGAGCCTCCACCCGGTCCTGGCATAATATTTTCCTCACTTTCGTCTGTTTTTTTATTATTTTTTGCCGCTTGGTGCAAATATATGCCGCGCAAGCGAATGGTTTTATTTTACGTAAAATCAGTCCTCAATAACAGATTTTCTGCCGAAAATTTCCTTAAATCTTTCGGGCGCAAATTTGAAACGTCGGTCGTAAGTAAGCAGACCGTTTATCTCCTGCTCGACGTCGGTGAGCTGTGTAAGACAGAAGGCAAAAATATTTCCGTTGTCAAGCAGTACGTCGGTAAGACCCTTGAGTCTTGAAAAATATTCCTCCTCGGAGCTTACCGTGTTGCCGTAGCCCCAGCCTGCGTCCTCGGTGTCTATTGCCCACTTTATTCCTCCGTATTCGCTTACGAACACGGGGAGCTTGGGATTATAACGCTGCTGTTCGGGGAGCTGTCTGTATATCTGGTCGCGGACGATGCCCTTATCTATTTCGGAATAATATTCTTTGAACAGCTCAGGATTCTGCTCGTAGTCGTGGACGTCGTGAACGTCGCTTCGCTCGGTCGGGAACGAGCCGCTCGCCGTTATGACGGGACGGGTACTGTCAAGCGCCTTTGTGATGTCGTATATATAGTCAAGGAGCTCGTTGCACTGAGGTCTGCCGTTCATTTCCCACGTCTCGTTGAAGGGACACCAGCCGATGACTGACGGGTGCGAGAAATCTCTCTCCATCTCCTCAAGCCACTCGGGCAAGAACCAATATATTGCCTCAAGATAGGTGTGGTCGAGATGCCAGTTGCCCGTCTCTGCCCAGACCATATAGCCGAGTCTGTCGGCGTGGTACAAAAATCTCGGCTCAAACACCTTCTGGTGAAGTCTTGCTCCGTTAAATCCGCAAGCCATAGACGCCTCAATGTCAAATATCAGTGCCTCATCGGAGGGCGCGGTGCAGACGCCGTCGGGGTAGAAACCTTGGTCGAGAATATATCTGCCAAAGACAGTTTTTCCGTTTATCTGCATACCCTTTTCCTTGGAAAGCGATACCTCGCGAAGACCGAAATAGCCGTTCATTACGTCTGTTTTTCCGTTGGCTTGGAGTGTAAATTCAAGGTCGTAGAGTCTGCCACAGCCACATTCCCACAAATGCTTTTCAGAGAGAGAAATGTTCAGCGTGGTTGATGCTGAGCAGACCAGCGCCTGTGCCTGACCTACGAGTCTGCCCTCATAATATGCCTTTACAGAAAGGCTTGCGCCGAGAGCGTTTGCGGTCTTGACGTCAAGCGCGACGGACGGCGCGGATATATTGGGGAACACCTTGTATGACGTCACGTGCGCTGACTCAACTGCCTCAAGCCAGACTGTCTGCCAGATGCCCGTGGTTCTTGTGTAGAAACAGCCAAATGAATCCTGTTCGTGAGACTGCTTGCCCGCTACCTGACGACCTGAGTGAATGTCGTCGAGGGCGTGGACTGTAATATAGTTTCCGCTATCTTTAAGATAATTGGTTATGTCAAATTCAAAGGACGTGTAGCCGCCCTTGTGTGTGCCGACCTTTGCGCCGTTTACGTACACGGTGGTCTCAAAGTCACACGCGTCGATATGTAAAAGCACGCACTTGCCCGCCCATTCCTCGGGGATGGAAATATCCCGTCTGTACCACACGGACTTCATAAAATCCTTGTGCTCTACACCCGAAAGCTTGCTTTCGGGGCAGAAGGGAACTATAATTTTGCCGTCAAGGCTATCTCTCTTGAAATATTCTTTTTCAACGCCTGTTTGTTCGTTATCTATTTCAAAATCCCATTCGCCGTTAAGACAGAGCCAATCCTCTCGGAGCCTGTCGGGGCGGGGATGCTGATTTCTTGGAAT
>JAZRCL010000064.1:0-19074 GCA_045659745.1 Eubacteriales bacterium | reverse complement strand
AAATGAAGGAATGGCAAGAGCTGCCGTCGCGGCTTTTTGCGCCTCGCTTGACCCCGCCGCGCTTGAGATAGCGGACATAAAATGTGCCGTCTCCGAGGCGGTGACAAACTGCATAGTCCACGCCTACAAAAACACCTCGGGGATAATATACATAAACGTCAGTCTGCTTGAGGGCAGAGCCGTAAAAATAGAGATACGCGACAGAGGATGCGGAATTCCCGACGTAAAGCAGGCGCGTCAGCCTCTGTTTACGACTGACAGGGAGGACGAGCGCAGCGGAATGGGATTTACCGTAATGGAGAGCTTTTGCGATAAGGTCCTTGTGCGGTCAAGAGTGGGCGCGGGCACGACAGTCACACTTTACAAGCAATTTGTTGACAGAGAGAGTACATAAAACAAATTGCGAGGTTTTTTATGGAATTGAATTCCCAGAACGGAGAGCAAAAAAATCGGGAGCTGACGTCAGACGAGAGATTTTTGCGAAACAGAGAGCTTGTTATTCGCGCCAATTCGGGCGACGAGAGGGCTCTTGAGATACTTGTGAATGAAAACATACCGCTGGTGCGGAGTATTGCCCATAAATTTAAGGACAGAGGGTGCGAATTTGAAGACCTTATGCAGATAGGAATTATGGGTATGATAAAAGCCGTGAGGAGCTTTGAGGCTGACAGAGGCACAGCTTTTTCGACCTATGCCGTGCCGCTTATCGTGGGCGAGATACGCAGACACTTGCGCGACGACGGACTTATCAAAGTCAGTCGGAGCTATAAGCGAGTAGGCATTATTATAATGCGGGAAAAAACGCGTATAATGAGCGAGGAGGGCAGAGACGCAGGAATAGGAGAGCTTGCGGCTTTGGCGGGAGTGAGTATTGAGGAGGCGGCGATGGCGATTGACGCGGTAAGCCCCGTGGCGTCGCTTTCGGAGTGCGCGTACGGCGAGGATTCGCAGACCTTTGGCGAGATTATTCCCGACAGAACGGATGCGGACGAGTTTGAGCAGCTGAACGACAAAATTGCGCTCACGCAGGCGATAGCGAAAATGCCGCCCGAGTGGCGCAAGATAGTGCTTTTACGGTATTACAGAAATATGACGCAGATGCAGGTCGCGTCTGTACTTGGAATGACGCAGGTCAAAGTATCAAGAGAGGAAAAAAAGATAATGAAATTCCTCCGAGACGAAATGCTCGGGTAAAAAAACGGGAGATTAAATCTCCCGTTTTTTGTATCAGATTATACCCTCAAACATATTGTCCATATTATACATTCCTGCAGGCTTTCCGATGATAAACTCCGCCGCGCGAAGCGCGCCTGTGGCGAAAAGCTCACGCGAGGACGCCGAGTGAGAAATTGTCAGCACCTCGTCCTTGCCTGCGAAAAGCACCTCGTGCTCGCCGATAATACTGCCGCCGCGAATTGCCGAAATTCCTATCTCTTTCGGCTCGCGTTTTTTGCGCACGTTATGTCTGTCATAGACGTATTCGCTTTCCTCTCTGGTTTCAGAGATCGCGTCGGCAATCATAAGAGCCGTGCCGCTGGGAGCGTCGAGCTTGTTGTGGTGATGCTTTTCTATAATTTCCACGTCGTAGTCTATGCCGAGCGCGGCAGACGCCTTTTTGCAAAGCGCGATAAGCAGGTTTACGCCAAGCGACATATTGCGTGAGAAGAACACGGGAACAGAATTCGCCGCCTTTTTCATTATCTCATATTCCTCGTCCGTGTGGCCTGTCGTGCAGATAACGCAGGGCACGTTATTTTTTACCGCATAGTCCATGATTGCGGGCAGGGCGGTGTGATGAGAAAAGTCGATTATTACGTCAGGGGTTTCAGCCGCCTCGGAAATGCTTGGATAAACGGGGAAACTGCTCTGTCCGGCGTTTATATCCACGCCCGAGATGACGGTCAGGTCAGTGCCGCGTGTTGCGTCAAGCACCGCGTTTCCCATTCTGCCAAAGCAGCCCGACAAAAGAATTCTTATCATTTTTATACCTATCCTTGATTTTTTGTTATTTGAGAAGTCCGTATTCCTTAAGTATAGCTTCAAGACGTGCGCGATTTGCGTCCTCCATCTCGCAAAGGGGGAGTCTCATTTCGTCCGAGCAGAGACCAAGCATTCCGCAAGCTGTCTTGACGGGGACGGGATTGACCTCCATAAAGAGCGAGTTCATAAGCTTTAGGTAATCGAGCTGGAAGCGGAGGGCTTTTTGCGTGTCGCCATCAAACCAAGCCGCGCAAAGCTCGTGCGTCTCGCGGGGGAGGATATTAGAAAATACCGAGATTACACCCTTGCCGCCGAGCGAGAGAATAGGGAGTATCTGGTCGTCGTTGCCCGAGTAGATGTCGAGATAATCTCCGCATTCGTCGGCTATCTGCGCGATTGCGGAGAGGCTGCCTGATGCTTCCTTTGTAGCGACTATGTTTTCGTGCTTCATAAGCTCTTTATACACGGGAAGGGAAATATTGCAACCTGTACGCGAGGGCACGTTGTAAAGAATTATAGGCTTATCTACCGCATCGGCGGTTGCAATAAAGTTCTTTATAAGTCCCTTGGGAGTTGCCTTGTTGTAGTAGGGGGTCACAACAAGCAACGCGTCCGCACCAACGGCGCAAGCCTCGCGCGAGAGGTCGATACCGTAGGCCGTGTCATTTGAACCCGTGCCCGCAATAACGGGTACGCGTCCTCCTACTCTCTCAACTGCATACTTGATAACGCCGATATGCTCGTCGTCGGTCAATGTGCTCGCCTCGCCTGTTGTGCCTGCGACGACAAGCGCGTCAATGCCGCCGTTTATCTGAAAATCTATAAGTGAGCCGAAGGCGTCGTAATCAACCTCTCCGTTTTTGAAGGGAGTGACTATCGCCGTTGCAGCGCCCGTGAAAATTGTATTTTTGAATTTGCTCATAGCGAATATCCTTTCGTATGTATAAAATTTTACAAGAAAAAAACCGGTACGAGCCGGCTGAAATTGCGTTTTTATTCTCGGGGGTATTGCAAAAGCATACTCCTTGTGATATAATAAAACAAATCAGATAGCTCTCCATCGACTATTGTCAGATGACAGTCGCACGGCTATGAACCGTGTGACCGACGTCGCCCTCGCCGAGAAGGCGACACCTCGGCGTTTCACCCTCGCTTGCAACTCTCAAACGGTCAACGGCGACCTTGAGTGGCGGCGGTTGTGATACGCACCTCTACCAAAAGTATATGCAAAACAGTTTTTTCTGTATGCAACATTATAATATCATATTACTACGCGTTTGTCAAATACTTTTTTTTATTTTCACAAAAAACTTTCAAAGGACGGATTTTCTTCTCAAATGGCTACCGAAAACAAAGTTATCATAAATAAAAAAGCTCCCACGGACCTGCTCCGCTCGGATTTTTATTACGACCTGCCTGAGTCCCTTATTGCGCAGCATCCTATGGAGAAACGCGACCATAGCAGACTTATGGTGCTGAACAGAGAGTGCGGCACTATTGAGCACAAGCATTTTTACGATATAATTGATTATCTGTGTGAGGGCGATACTCTCGTTATTAACGACTCAAAGGTAATCCCCGCGCGAATTTACGGACACGTAGAGGGCAGAGAGGAAGCGGCGATAGAGCTGCTTTTGCTGCGTCAGCGCGACCTTGATACTTGGGAATGTCTTGTAAAGCCCGGAAAACGCGCGAGAATCGGCATGCGCTCTGTCTTTGGCGACGGTCAGCTTATCGGCGAGGTTATTGACATCACCGACGAGGGAAACCGCATTATCAAATTTGATTACGACCGCGAAAAGCACGAAAATATATATAACATTTTGCATGTTATCGGTCTTATGCCTCTGCCTCCGTATATAACGGAGAGGCTGACGGATAACTCTCGCTACCAGACTGTTTATGCCAACCGTGAAGGATCGGCAGCGGCTCCCACGGCGGGATTGCATTTTACTCCCGAGCTCATGGAAAAAATCAGAGCCAAGGGAATTGAGATAGTGCCCGTAATGCTCCATGTGGGACTCGGCACTTTCCGTCCCGTCAAGGAGGACAGAATTGACGCGCACGTAATGCACACCGAGTATTTTTCGGTGTCCGAGGAGAGCGCGAGAATAATCAACGAGCGCAGAGCTAAGGGCGGCAGAGTTATATGCGTTGGTACGACGTCAAGCCGCACGCTTGAGAGCGTGACGGACGAAAATGGAATTGTTCACGCGATGTCGGGCGACACGGGAATATTCATTTACCCCGGCTATAAATTTAAGGCGGTTGACGCGCTTATAACTAATTTCCACCTGCCCGAGTCCACTCTTATAATGCTTGTTTCGGCGTTCTACGACAAGGAAAAGGTTATGGAGGCATATAGGACTGCGGTTGAGGAAAAATACCGTTTCTTCTCCTTTGGCGACGCGATGCTGATTGTATAAATTCCGCAATACTGCGTTGTCTGGTGTCTCATTCGAGTCGCCGTAGAAAACTACGGCTTCATCTGATTGCACCCTTGCACTTTGTCTTGGGAAATTTATCCTAACCAGCATACAAGGCTTTAATACTATCACAATAACCACATATTTTTGGTGCGTTGCGCTTGCAACGCACCAAACTTTTTTGTATTTAATTTATTGATTTTTATATATTATTATGTTATAATATAATTTGGCGAGGTGTTTACAAGACACGTTGAAAATATTAGGGTAAGGAGGCGCGCAGGTAAATGGAAAGCGCAGATAAAAAAATCAAAATAGGCGCGGTGGTCGGTTGTACCGCAAGCGGAAAAACGGCTCTTGCCATTGAGCTTGCAAAGTCTCTTGACGGTGAGATAATAATATGCGATTCCATGCAGATATACAAAGGCATGGACATAGGCACGGCAAAGCCCACGGCTGACGAGCTTGCCGCCGTTCCGCATCATCTTGTGGATATATGCAACCCTCGTGACGAATATTCCTGCGCGGATTTCGTGCGCGACGCGACGGCGGCAGTTGAGGAAATATCAAGCCGCGGCAAGCTCCCGATATTCTGCGGCGGCACGGGACTTTACCTTGACAGATTTCTCAAGGGAGGCAACTCTGACGACGCTCAAAGCGACGAGGGGCTTCGCCGAGAGCTTGAGGAATTTGCGGCAGAGCAGGGAGTGGACGCACTTCACCACAGACTGCGCGAGCTTGATCCCGAAAGCGCAGACGCAATACATAAAAACAACGTAAAACGAGTTATAAGAGCCATTGAGATATGTGTGACGTCGGGTAGAAAAAAGAGCGAGATAGACCGTGAAAACTCAAGCATCACAGACAAATACGATTACACGGTAATATACCCCTTTTATAACGACAGAGAGCTTTTGTACAATCGCATCAACCGCAGGGTTGATATGATGATAGAGCAGGGGCTTGTCGAGGAGACGAGAAGGCTTCTTGAAGAGGGAGTTTTTGAGGCTTCGCGTACCGCGTCGCAGGCAATAGGATACAAGGAGATAATCCCGTATATTAAGGGCGAGGCGAGTCTTTCTGATTGCGTTGAGCTGCTCAAGACCGCGACCCGAAAATACGCAAAAAGACAGCTTACCTGGTTTAATTCAAAGCCTTACGCCCAAAAGATATATATGGACGAGGGCGGAGAGCTTAAAACATTTGAAAATATTGTAAATATTTCGAAAAAACTCTTTTAATAATTAATAATATGTGATATAATAAACTGTTAAGCGGCATAACTCATTTGATAAAGGATGTTTGAATGATAAATTTTAAGAAAATGCTGTTGCGGATAAAGAAGTGGCTTGGGAATATAAGGCTCAGGCAGGCTGCGGTAAACACCGTTGTTGTGGCGGTGGTGATACTTCTTACGCTTTATCTGGCGGTGCAGGTATCACGGAATATATCCGGTTCGGTATCCACTCTTCGCGCGCAACGGATAACCGATACTGAAAGCCTGACCGTCAAGGGATATGTGTTCCGAGACGAAAAGTTATATTATTCGAGCGGCGGAGTTGCGGATTTTTTGGTGGATAACGGCGAGCGAGTTGGAGTCGGCAAGCAGGTTGCGGACATATATTCGGCGTCCTCGAGCAGAGATATTCAAGCTTTGCAGGACGAGCTTAATTCTCTTACACAGAGAATAAGAATGCTTGAGAGCGGAATATCCGAGGCAAAGCAGCTCTCGCAGTCCTCACAGATATTTGACGAAATTGACAATTCTTATTACGCGATGCTGTCTGCGATAGAAAACGGAAGCTTTTCGGCGGCAGATAAGCAGGCTCAGACATTTCTTGATGCGGTCAACGCTTATATGATCGCAACCGGAAGAACTGAGGAGGCCCAGAGTGTGCTGAACTCACTCAAGGCGCAAAAGGAAAAGCTTATAGCGGGAAATCTCTCGCTGAGCACTCAGGTAGTAATGCAGGAAAGCTGTTATTTCTACACCGAGTGTGACGGATACGAGAATTTATTTGACTATACCGCGCTTGATGGGCTTACCCCTGCATCATTTGCGAGCCTTATGTCCTCGCAAAAGCAGGATTATGAGGGCGTGATAGGCAAGCAGGTGTTCAGTCCCATATGGTATATTTGCTTTCCCATGTCGGACGAATACTGCGATATGTTTGAGAATAATGCGGCAGAGGCTAAAACGGAGTACGAAGCAAGTTTTCTCTCAAACGATGGCAAAAAGGTCATATTGACATTTGAGGGCGCGTCGTATTCGGATGCTGACGGGAACAGCGGATTTGTGAAATTTTCCTGCAAGCAGATGCCAAAGGGTTTTGAGTTCCTTCGCGCGCAGAATGTGCAAATAGATCTTGACTCCATCACGGGATACAGAGTTCCCGCAGAGGCGGTGTATGCCGTGGAGCAGAGTAATTATGTATATATACTCAACGGAAATATGGTAGAGCAGAGAAGGATCACGATCATAGGCAAGGGAGACGGATACTATATAGTCAACACCTATGAGGCGGATTATAACGAGACGGGCGCTGTAAACCCCATACCGTATCTGGCTGAAAACGAGCTTATTATCACGTCGGGCAGAGATCTGTACGACGGAAAGCTTTTGCATTGATTTTGGCGAAAGGAAGTGTAGATTTGGACTATTCCTATCTCGATAAAAATCTTGAGCTTATAAAAAACAAAATACAGACTGCAGCGGACAATTGCGGCAGGGATTCGGCACAAATACTGCTTATGCCCGCTGTAAAGTATGCAGACGCAGAACAAATAAATTATCTTCATACGCGCCTCGGTATAAACGATATCGGCGAGAACAGAGTCCAACAAATGCTTGAGCGTTGGGATAAGCTTGAGCGCGATGGCTTGAGGGTACACTTCATAGGCTCACTCCAGACTAACAAGGTCAAGTACATAATAGACAAGGTTTGTCTTATACACTCGCTTGACTCCGAAAGACTCGCCTATGAGATAGACCGTCAGGCGAAAAAGCACGGACTGGTTATGGACGTTCTTGTTGAGATAAACTCGGGACACGAGGAGAGCAAGGGAGGACTTGACCCGCAGGACGTGGAAGAATTTTGTAATATTATTTCAGAGTACGAGGGAATAAGGCTATGCGGATTTATGACCATGGCTCCCAAGTGCGAGGATAAGACCATGTATCACAAGTATTTTTCGCAGACGCGCGAGCTTTGTGAGAATATTTGGTACAACAAGCTGAAAAGAACCGATGCGCCCATACTTTCAATGGGAATGTCGGATAGCTTTGAACAAGCTGTGGCAGAGGGCTCAACGCTCGTGAGGGTGGGAAGCAGTCTGTTCCGGAAATTATAAAAGTAAAAAACACACACAAATAAACGGAGGATTAAAAAATGGCAAAGTTTTGGATGAATGACAAGAAAGCGACCCCCGCAGAGAATTTCGGCATAGACGTCGATAACGATTACTACAGCAACATCGGCGGAAACGACAGCTCGTTTGAGGCGAGCGACCTTTACGGCGACGAGTTCGGTGGATTTGATTCCGACGTTCAGGTGGTAGCTCCCGCTGACGATACACTTTACAAGGTGCTTTACGCTCCCGAGGACTGCGAGTGCCGCGGCGACGTGGTTGATTCGCTCATGGCGGGCAGAGTCGTAGTTATGAACGTAGCTGATCTTGACAGAGAGCAGCTTTTGCGTATGTTTGATTACGTAATGGGTGCGCTTCAGGTGCTTGGCGGCGAGATGAAGAGATACGGCAAGAAGGTCGTAGCGCTTTTCCCCGAGGGTGTTGATCCTGAAACTCCCTTGGAAGACATCGAGAACGAGCCTTACGAGGAGAACGAAGAAGAGCTTTGTGACTGATCTCACAGCGTGATTTGGAGGTGTTATTTTGCCGGAGCCTATATATGTTTTAGTTATATTTGTGCTGCGCTTCATAGAAATTCTCTCCTTGGCAATGTTTTTGCGCGCAATACTCAGCTGGTTTATTATGGACGGTGAGGGAAAGTTTATGAGATTTCTCTACGTTCTCACCGAACCCGTAGTATATCCGTTTCGCAAGCTTTTCCACAAGCTGAATTGGTTTCAGGGCACTCCCGTTGATGTATCGTTTATATGCGGTATACTATCTCTGTCGCTGATGGAGTTTGTTATATCCTTATTGTGCTGATATGCAGACGCAATACAGTGAATTTAATATTCTGACCGCCCGCATATCAGATTTCACGAGATGCTCGCAGTCTGGCGAGTTGTCGGTGTCAAGCTTTTTGTCACCGTCGGAGGCGGCAGTGGCAAGGGTTATACTGTCCGAGAAAAAGGCTGCTCACCGAGCTGTGTTTTTCGGAGGATATTCCGAGGCGGAAAGACAGAGACTGTTTTTACTCCCGTCATATACAGATGATTTTGACGGAGATTCGGCAGAAAAGCTGTATGCTTATTTTTCTGACGAGCGCAGAGAGGCGGTATGCTCTCTTATAATACGCGGAAGCGGATACAGAGAGCTTAATCACAGAGATTATCTCGGCTCGGTGCTGTCACTCGGCATTGAACGCGATGCTATCGGAGATATAGTTTTGCTTGACAAAACCTGCGCGGTGATATTCTGCTCGGATAAAATACGCGAGTTTTTGAAAGGCTCGCTTGAGCGGATATCAAACGACGTTGTGTCTGTTGCAGATTTTGAAGTGGCGGATGATTTTTCGGCTAACAGGGAATTCAAGCGAATAAATGATACGGTCGCGTCAAACAGACTTGATTGCGTCGTGAGCGCACTGACGGGACTTTCCCGTGAAAAAGCCCAAGAGCTGATAAAAAAAGAGCTGTGTCATCTTAATTATATGGCGGAGTGCAGATGTGACCGCGCACTTGAAACGCCGTGTGTGTTGACCTTGCGTGGATACGGAAAATATATCCTGCGCGAGCTTGACGGATTTACGAAAAAAGGCAGACTTAAAATGTCTGCAGATAAATATATTTGAGCTTACTCCGCGCAGAATGGCGGGATAAGCATTGGAGGTTATACAATTATGGCAAAGGACTATACAAGTTCTCTGAACTTACCTAAAACGGAATTTTCGATGAAGGCAAATCTTCCCACAAGAGAGCCTGAGACAATGGCATATTGGCAGAGTATTGATCTGTATCAGAGTATGATCGACGCGCGCGCTGATAAGCCCACGTTCACTCTTCACGACGGCCCTCCCTTCTCAAACGGAAATATCCACATGGGACATGCTCTCAACAAGATACTTAAGGACTTTATCAACAAGCACAAGGCGATGACAGGCTACAGAATCGCCTGCATTCCCGGTTGGGACAACCACGGTATGCCTATTGAGTCCGCGATTATTAAGAAGAACAAGCTTGACCGCAAGAAGATGTCGATATCCGAGTTCCGTTCCGCCTGCGAAAAGTTCGCTCAGGGCTTTATTGATATACAGAGAGAGCAGTTTAAGCGTCTCGGACTCGTTGCGGATTGGGACAATCCCTACTGCACGATGAACCCCGAATTTGAGGCGGCTGAGGTCGAGATATTTGGCGAGATGTATAAGAGAGGTTATATATACAAGGGACTTAAGCCCGTTTATTGGTGCCCTAAGGACGAGACCGCTCTTGCAGAGGCTGAGATCGAATACGCAACCGATAAGTGTACTTCTATATACGTGAAGTTCAGAGTAAACGACGACAAGGGACTCTTTGAAGGCATTTGTGATAAGTCCAACACATACTTCATTATCTGGACAACTACCACATGGACTCTCCCCGGCAACCTTGCCATCGCCCTCAACCCCGTTGAGAGCTACGTTGTTGCAAAGTCGGAGAGTGGCGAGTGCTACATTGTAGCAGAGGCTCTTTGTGAGAAGACTATGAAGGAGGGCGGAGTAGAGAATTACGAGATCCTCGCTACCTTCAAGGGCTCGGAGCTTGAGTTTATAAAGACACAGCATCCTTTCCTTGACAGAGAGAGTGTTGTTGTAAACGCAGATTACGTCACTATGGATAGCGGTACCGGTTGTGTTCACACAGCTCCCGGCTTTGGAGCTGACGACTATCAGACCTGCCGCAGATATAACATTGACATTATTGTTCCCGTTGACGACCGCGGTTATCAGACCGAGGAGGCAGGAAAGTATGCGGGAATGTATTACGCGGTATCCAACGACGCGATACTTGCAGATATGAAGGAGAGCGGAGCGCTCTTCGCATCCCAGGAGATCGAGCACGAATATCCTCACTGCTGGAGATGTAAGTCTCCCATAATCTTCCGCGCAACGCCTCAGTGGTTCTGCTCGGTTGACGCTTTCAAGGACGAGGCTGCAAAGTCCTGCGAGGGACTTACCTGGCTTCCCGCTTGGGGCGAGGACAGAATGGTGCAGATGATCCGCGAGAGAGCAGACTGGTGTATCTCCCGTCAGCGTCATTGGGGACTTCCTATTCCCGTATTCTACTGCGATGACTGTAAGGCTCCCGTTTGCAACGACGAGACCATCGCCGTAGTATCAAAGCTCTTTGGTGAGCAGGGCTCTAACGCTTGGTTTGACCTTGACGCATCCGAGATACTTCCCGAGGGATTCACTTGTCCTTGCTGCGGCAAGGGTAAGACCTTCACCAAGGAGGGCAATACTCTTGACGGTTGGTTCGACTCGGGCTCCTCGCATTACGCCGTGCTCAAAAAGCACGAGGACAGACAGTGGCCCGCAGATATTTATCTTGAGGGCGGCGACCAGTACAGAGGTTGGTTCCAGGCATCACTTTTGACAGCTGTTGGCGCATCGGGTGAGGTTGGCGCGCCCTTCCGCGCAGTGCTCACTCACGGTTGGGTAGTTGACGGCGAGGGCAAGGCGATGCACAAGTCTCTTGGCAACTCCATAAGCCCTGACGACATAGTAAAGAAATACGGAGCAGACCTTGTTCGTCTCTGGGCGGCAGCGGCAGATTATCACGTTGACGTTCGTTGCTCTGACAACATCTTCAAGCAGCTTTCCGAGACTTACAGAAAGATAAGAAATACCGCGCGTATTATGATGGCAAACCTTGGCGACTTCAATCCCGATACAGATATGGTCGCATTTGACGATATGCTTGAAATCGACCGTTGGATCGTAGCCGAGACAAACAACCTTGTAAAGCTTTGTCTTGAGGGATACGACACATACGAGTTCCACATCGCATACCACGCTATCAACAAGTTCTGCACGATTGAGCTTTCCAAGCTTTATATTGACATTACAAAGGACCGTCTCTACGTTGAACGAGCAGACTCTGCGGCAAGACGTAGCGGTCAGAGCGCGCTCTACACGGTGCTTTCGAGCCTTGTAAGACTCATCGCTCCTATGATCTCCTACACGGCAGAGGAAATGTGGAAATATATGCCTCACGCATCCGAGGATAACCTCAAGAGCGTATTCCTCAACGATATGCCCAAGTTTGACGTAGCACTCGCAGAAAAGACTGCCGAGCTTTGTCAGAGATGGGAGCAGATGCTCACATACCGTGATGACGTTATGAAGGCGCTTGAGATTGCAAGAGCTAACAAGATGATCGGAAAGGCTCTTGACGCGAAGGTGACGGTTTATACAAACGACCAGAGCGTTTACGACTCAATAAACGAATTTGGAAGTCAGCTTGCAACTGTTTATACCACGTCGGGTGCGCACGTTGTTCTCGGCAATGCTCCCGAGGGAGCGTTTGCAGAGACGCAGACGGGAATTGCAGTTCTTGTTGAGTCGGCTGACGGCTGCAAGTGCGGACGTTGCTGGTCTTACTCCACAAAGGGTATCTCCGACGATGAGGGTGGATTCCTTTGCGACCGTTGCAAAAATATATTAGAGTTATAATTTTGGGATAGATTATGGGGGAAGGACCTTTTTTGAAAAAAAGATTCCTTCCCCCATACCCCCATCCACAAAAACTTCTCAAAAGGAGAAATAAATGTATATTTGGATAATCCTTATGCTTGTCGGAGTGTTTCTTGACCAGATAAGCAAATATCTTATCGTGCTCAATCTTGACCTGTATGAGTCGGTTGAGGTAATTCCCAAAGTATTCAGATTCACGTATATCCGCAACGAGGGCGCGGCTTTTGGATCCATGTCGGATTCGAGATGGCTGTTTATGATCTTGTCGGTCGTGATGATAGCCGGAATACTCGTGTATATATTCTGGAAAAAGCCAAAGAGTAAGCTTTTGATGTCGGCTTTGACTATGATTGTTGCGGGCGGAATAGGCAATATGATTGACCGCATACGTCTTGGCTACGTTATAGATTTTCTTGATTTCTGCGCGTTCCCGAAGGTTTGGAAATGGACGTTCAACGTAGCGGATTCCTTTGTGGTTATCGGCGCGGGAATTATAATTCTTTGGATGATACTTGATGCAGTAAAGGAATATAAGGCGGAAAAGGCCGCAAAGGCAGAAGCAGCAGCGCTGATATATGAGACTGTCTCTGTGCACGATATGTTAGACACACCCGATACGGAAGCTATTGAGTCCGACACGGAAGCGGTTGATCCTGACGGTGAGGTTGAAGATACAAATGACAATGAATGAAAACAAGCTTGATTTTGAGCTTGAGGTTGATGATTCGTCCGATAGAGTTGTGTCTTTCAAAATTTCCGAGAGCGACCGCGCGGATAAGCTTATATCAATTCACGAAAATATTTCGCGCAGTCTTGCGGTAAAGCTGATTGAAAGCGGTGCTGTGACAGTAAACGGAAAGCTTTGCGATAAAAAGGATAAGCTCAAGGCAGGAGACGTGGTGGGGATAACTTATCCCGAGCCGACACCTGATCGCGCCGAGCCCGAGGATATTCCGCTTGACGTTGTCTATGAGGATAACGATATTATAGTCATAAATAAGCCCGAGGGAATGATAGTTCACCCTGCGACGAATATCTATACGGGAACGCTTGTAAACGCTTTGCTTTATCACTGCAAGGACAGCCTTTCAGGTATTGGCGGTGTGGCGCGCCCGGGTATTGTGCATAGAATAGATAAAGACACGTCTGGATTGCTCGTAGTCGCTAAAAACGACGACGCACATATCTCGCTTGCCGAGCAGATGAAGGTGCACGGTGTGAGCAGAGTTTACCACGCGCTTGTCATAGGCAACGTAAAAGAGGACAGCGGAACAATAAATAAGCCTATCGGCAGACATCCGCAGGACCGCAAAAAAATGGCGGTCATAAATAACCCCGATATAAAGTCTCGTGAGGCGATAACTCATTTTACCGTCAAGGAGAGATTTTCTGTCGGCGGCCAGAGGTTTACCTATATCGAATGTAGACTCGAAACAGGACGGACTCATCAGATAAGAGTTCATATGTCTTGCACGGGACATCCGCTTGTGGGTGATATTGTTTACGGCGGCGGGAATACGAGATTTGAGGCGCAGAACAAGAGCCTTATCCACGGTCAGTGTCTCCACGCAAAGCACCTTGAGCTTACTCATCCAAGAACGGGCGAGCGTATGGGCTTTGAGAGTGAATTGCCCGAGAATTTCAGCGCGCTGCTTGAAAAGCTCAGGTCTTATTGACGGAGAGAATTTAGTAATTTATCAAATAGTGCTTGACAAGTGCGGGCGCTTGTGATAAAATATACGTGTGAAAATATTGTCGGCGTATGCCGACACAATCTTGATTATTTTAGGAGGGTCTTCTAATGAACAGAATTAAGACTATCGAAACAAAGGATATCGTAAAGACAGTTAAGAACGGCGGTTGCGGCGAGTGCCAGACATCCTGCCAGTCTGCTTGCAAGACATCCTGTGGCGTTGCTAACCAGCAGTGCGAAAATAAGTAATTGAAGGTAATGCCTTCTACGGTGGAAACGCTGCCATGAGGCAGCGTTTTCATTTGCTGACCCTCGAAAAAGCGCGGATAACTTCGTTGCAGGCATTTTGCTCTACACGTTTTTTCGGTCATCATATTTGGGACAAATAATTATTTGCACATAGATAAATAATATTTCGGAGTAAAAAATGGTACATCAGTATAAACTTAACGGATATAATATAGTTCTTGACACCTGCTCGGGCTCGGTTCATACGGTTGACGAGGTCGCGTACGACATAATTTCAATGTATAAGGACTCAAGCCGCGCGGAGATAATCTCGGCGATGCTTGAAAAATACGGATATATGCCGGATGTCACCGCAGAGGAGATAGACCTCTGTATTGACGATATTGCGGCTTTGGAGACGGCAGGAAAGCTGTTCTCCGAGGACAAGTTTGAAAAGCTTGCGTACACATATAAAAACAATTCAAATGTAATAAAGGCGCTTTGTCTGCACGTAGCGCATACCTGCAATCTCAACTGTTCTTATTGCTTTGCTTCGCAGGGAAAATATCAGGGCAACAGAGCACTCATGTCCTTTGAGGTAGGTAAGCAGGCGTTTGATTTCCTTATCGCAAATTCGGGAACAAGACGCAACCTTGAGGTTGACTTTTTCGGCGGCGAGCCTGCGCTTAATTTTGACGTAGTCAAGCAGCTTGTTGAATACGCGCGTTCGGTTGAAAAGCAGCACAACAAGAACTTCCGCTTTACATACACGACAAACGGAATGGTGTTGACAGACGAGATGATGGAATTCCTCAACCGCGAGATGAGCAACGTCGTGCTGTCTCTTGACGGACGAAAAGAAGTCAACGACCACTTCCGCCGCGACTATGCAGGCAAGGGAAGCTATGACACCATAGTGCCCAATTTCCTGAAGCTCGTTGAGTCGCGCGGCGGCAAGAATTACTATGTCCGTGGCACGTTCACGCACAACAACGTGGACTTTACAAACGACCTTTTCCATATGGCTGACCTTGGTTTTACCGAGCTTAGCATGGAGCCCGTCGTTTGTCCTCCATCCGACCCATATGCCTTGACCGACGAGGATATGCCTAAGCTCTTTGAGCAGTACGAGATACTTGCGGTGGAAATGATAAAGAGACGTCGCGAGGGCAGACCCTTCACGTTCTACCACTATATGCTTGACCTAAAGAACGGCCCTTGTATCTACAAGAGAATCGCGGGCTGCGGCTCGGGCACAGAATATATGGCGGTCACACCTTGGGGAGATCTTTATCCCTGTCACCAGTTTGTAGGAGATAAGAAGTATTTGCTCGGCAATATCTGGGACGGTGTTAAAAACACAGAAATTCAGGACGAGTTCAGACATTGCAACGCATATTCGCGCGAGGACTGCCGTGATTGCTGGGCAAAGCTTTATTGCTCGGGTGGTTGCGCGGCAAACTCTTATCACGCAACGGGAAGCATTGGCGGCGTTTATAAATACGGCTGCGAGCTTTTCAAGAAGAGAATTGAGTGCGCCGTTATGATGCAGATCGCTGAGACCGAAGATAATGAAAACTCCAATAGTTGATTTTGTGCGTGAATACGCTCAAAAAAATAGCATCAGACTTCATATGCCGGGGCACAAGGGAACAAAATATCTTGGTATTGAACCTTATGATATAACCGAAATTGACGGAGCGGACGTGCTTTACTCACCTGATGGGATAATTCTTGAGAGCGAGAACAACGCGTCGGAGCTTTTCGGCACGGAGCACACCTTTTACTCCACCGAGGGAAGCACGCTGTGTATTAAGGCGATGCTTGGAATAGCTGTGGCAAACAGTGGAAGGGAAAAGCCCTTGATTGTTGCCACACGAAACTCGCACAAGGCGTTTATATATGCTTGCGCGCTGCTTGATTTGGAGGTTGAGTGGATATATCCCGATGAATTTTCTCACTTATGTGAGTGTGTGGTCACGCCTGAGAAGCTTGAAAATACGCTTGCAAGTCTTGACAGAAAGCCCTCGGCAGTTTACGTGACCTCGCCTGACTATCTCGGAAATATACTTGATATAAAAGGACTTGCGGACGTATGCCATGCGCACAAAATTCCGCTTCTTGTGGACAACGCGCACGGCGCTTATCTTCAGTTTCTTCCCGAGTCTATGCACCCCATCTCTCAGGGAGCGGATATGTGCTGTGATTCGGCGCATAAGACTCTGCCTGTTTTGACAGGCGGCGCGTATCTGCATGTTTCAAAGGATGCAGACAAGAGCTATTGCGAGATTGCAAGAGAAAAGCTTTCGCTTTTTGCCTCCACAAGCCCGTCGTATCTTATACTCCAGTCGCTTGATATGTGCAACTTCTACCTATGCAACGGATACAGAGAAAAACTTGCCTGCCTTTGCGATAGACTTACGCAGCTTTGTGAGCATCTTGCAGATAAAGGATACGCAATCTCGGCGCGAGAGCCCGCAAAAATCCTCATAGACGTGTCCAAATTAAGTTTTTCGGGCAACTGCCTTGCGGAATTTTTGAGAGCGCAGGGGATAGAAATTGAATTTTCTGACTCTGACTGTGTTGTGATGATGTTCACACCTGACAACAGCGACGAGGATATTGACAAAGTCGAGCGCGCGCTTTTGGATTTTGATATTACGTTATCCGAATCCGTAGGAACAGGCATTCTCGACTGTCCGAAAAAAATATATCCACAAAAAGCTATGAGCATCCGCGAGGCGATATTTGCGCCGTCAAAGACAGTTTGCGCTAAAGATTCTGTTGGCAGAATTTGTGCGTCACCCCCCGTGTCCTGTCCGCCTGCCGTTCCGATAGTTGTCAGCGGAGAGGTTGTAAGTGCTGAGCACATAAGACTTTTTGAGCATTACGGGATAGAAAAAATCTCGGTTGTAAAATAAAAATTTCAGGGCGGGGAGCAACCCGCCCTTTCTCTTTAAGATTTTTTAAGAATTATTTTGTCGAATTTATGATATAATCAAAGAGTAGAGGACACTAAAATTATTTTTTGGGAGATCTATTATGAATGAATTTTTGACAAAGATATTCAGCAACCCCGAGGTTGCAAAAGTAAAAATGGAGTTATTCTCTCCGTGGCATATTCTTTACGTTATACTTATAGTTTCGTTCCCATTTTTGTTGTATTTCTGCCTTCGCAATTTGGCAGAGGAGAAAAAGACAAAGGCGCTTCGCGCTATTGCAATCGCAATATTTGTGGTTTACATAGGGGACTTCTTTATTCAGCCCTTCTATAACGACGGAAGCCTTATAGTTGATAAGCTGCCCTTCCATATCTGCACGTTCCTGTGTCCTGTGATAATGCTGGCGCAGTTCTCGGGCTCAAAAAAGATGGCTTGGCTTTACGACGCGATAGCGCTTCTTGCCATAGTCGGCCCCTTTATGTACTTCGCCTATCCCAACACCGCATTTGGAGATAACTATACTCCTTGGTGCTACCGAGTTATCCAGACATTCCTCTATCACGGACTGGTATATTCGTGGGGCGTTTCGGCGTTGCTTTTCCGCAGAGCGACCTGCAAGTACATAGTGCTTCCCAAGGTGCTTATCATACAGACGTTTATCACCCTTTGGGCAACGTTTGGAAACTGGGCTTACGATCACAACTGGTATTTCCTCCAGGGACTTGATATGGGCTTTGTAGAGTTCAAATACCCTCTCACGTACCTTATCATAAATCTCGGCGTATTTCTTATGGTAATGATAGTGTTTGCTATTGAAAAGCTTGTGCTTCACATAGCTCACAAACGCGAGGCAAGAAAACTCGCGGTATCAGAAGCCTGAACATAAAAAAGCCTTCAATATGAAGGCTTTTTTGTTGACATATTTCGTAAATTGTGCTATGATGAACTTAGTAAAATTATGGAGGCAGTTATGTCGGAAATTCTTGAAATAATTATGATAGTAAGCTTTGGTATATCATGGCCTATGAACGTTATAAAGTCCTATAAGGCGAGAACTACAAAGGGAAAAAGCCTTGCGTTTCTTTTGTTTATCCTTTTTGGATACGTAGCGGGCATAACCTCAAAGTTTCTCAATGAAGCGTATATGGCGAGCTTTGCGAGTAAGTGGTATGTTCTCGTGTTCTATATTCTGAACTTTATAATGGTGGGATGCGATCTGCTTATTTACATTCGCAATTACCGTCTTGACCAAAAAAGAGAAGCAGGGGAGGAAGTATAAATGAGAATACTTACTATAGGAAATAGCTTTACAGAGGACGCTACGCGTTATCTTCACCAAATCGCAAAGGCGGCTGGCGAGGACTTTGAGATAGTCAACCTTTCTATCGGCGGTTGCTCGCTTGAGCAGCATTATCACAATATGATAGAGAAAAACAAATCCTATCTGTATTTTTATAACGGATGCTTTATGGAGCGACTTGAGGTGTTGACCGAGATTATAGAGTCGCAAGAGTGGGACGTTATCACACTCCAGCAGGCAAGTCATTTCAGCTTTAATAAGGATACGTATTACCCTTACGTGACCGAGCTTGTAAAATACATAAGACAGGCACAGCCCAAGGCGCATCTTTTACTCCAACAGACCTGGGCGTACGAGGACGGAAGCGAGCGTCTCCATGTCATCGCAGGATATAAGACCTCGGACGAGATGCTTTCGGATGTAAAGGCAGCCTACGCAGACGTTGCAAAATCTGAGGGGTTAGACGGTATTATACCCTCGGGCGAGATGTTCGGCGCGCTTCTCAAGAGCGGTGTTGCAAAGATACATAGAGATACGTTCCACGCATCTTTCGGACTTGGCAGATATGCGCTTGGACTTTTGTGGTTCAAGACCCTCACGGGCAAATCGGTCATAGACAACAGCTTCTGCGAGCTTGACGAGGAAGC